>JAJQHF010000146.1 GCA_021199975.1 Candidatus Gastranaerophilales bacterium | reverse complement strand
TAAGAGTAAATGAAATTTTATTAATTTTTCTGCTGATTTTTTTTGATTTAATATTTTCAATTTCATTTTTATTATCTTTATAAAAATTTTCAGCCAGCAAACAAAAGTCATGTATAGTATTTGCACTTGCCAACAAATACAGCAGTTCTTTTTTGTAAGAATTAATTTGTTTTCTTGCAATTTTTAAAAGATTACTCATAAATCACACACCATTTTTATCGTGCCAATTGTCTGTCGACTATAGTCACATAATGGCATAAATTAACTATTATGTCAAATGATGATATTACGGTAAAATTTGCTAAAAAACTCAAAGAAATAAGACAACAAAGGGGGCTTTCTCAAGAAGATTTAGCTTTGCTTTGTAATATTGACAGAACATACATAGGAAGGCTTGAAAGACATGAAAGGAAACCTTCTCTTTTGATAGCGGATAAAATAGCAAAAGGATTAGGGTTAGATATTAAAGAATTGCTGGATTTTTCCGATTAATTATTTTACAAGCTTTTCAACAATACCTTTAAGTGCAATTTTTACATGGGCATAGTTTAAACCGCCCTGCATATAGACTGCATAAGGCGGACGAACAGGTCCGTCTGCCGAAAGTTCTATGGTTGAGCCTTCTATAAATGAGCCGCCTGCCATTATAAGTTTATCGTCATATCCCGGAACTCTTTCCGGTATTGGTGTTAAATATGATTCAACCGGCGATAACGCTTGCAGGGTTTTACAAAATTCTATTAACGGTTCAGCTGCACCAAATTCAATTGTTTGAATTAAATCAGTTCTTAATTCATGCGGTTTTGGAGTTGAAATATAACCGATATCTTCAAAAACTTGAGATGCCAATATAGAACCTTTTACAGCCTCTGAAACTATAGAAGGTGCCATAAATAAACCCTGAAAAATTAATCTGAGCTGATTTAACATAGCTCCGCCCTCCGAGCCTATCCCCGGGGCTGTTAATCTGTATGCGGACTGATTAACATATTCTTCTTTCCCTGCAACATAACCGCCCGTTTCAACAATCCCCCCGCCGGGGTTTTTTATCAATGAACCTGCTATTAAATCGGCACCAACCTCCAAAGGTTCATATTTCTCCGTAAATTCACCGTAACAATTATCCACAAAACAAATACAGTTTGGATTTTTTGATTTTACAATTTCTATAATTTTTCGGATTGTTTCTATATTTAAAGATTTTCTTAAAGAATAACCTCTTGAACGCTGAATTAAAACCATATTAACGGTTTTATCTATTTTATTTTTAATACCTTCAAAATCAACATCAATTCCGTTTAACAAAGGTACTTCATCATAAATTATGCCGTGTCCTATCAAAGAAGCTCTTTTATCTCCTCTTGTACCTATAACCTCCTCCATGGTGTCATATGGAGTTCCGACAACTGATACAAGTTTTTCCCCATATCTTAAATTACCAAATAAACAGCACGCAAGCGTATGAGTACCTGATACAAAATGATTTCTTACAATGGCTTTTTCTGCCCTAAATACCTGCGCAAATACTTTATCTAATGCTTCACGACCCATATCATCATGCCCGTAGCCCGATACCGTCGCAAAATGTTCTAATCCTATTTTGTTGTCGCAAAATGCTTTTAAGACTTTTTCCTGATTATATTCTTTTATTTCATCAACCGCTTCAAAATATTTTTTTACTTTAATTTCGGCATTTTGTACTATAGTATTCTTTTCCATATCATTATAAAATCATAAATAAACTCTATATTCAACAGTTGGATAGATTATATATACTCTTCGGGTATGTACTAATTTTATAATTTTTGAAGTAAAATATTACGGGTAACAGGATATTTATTTATATGACAGAGCTAAAGGATAAAGATGAGCAGTATAGTACTTTCTTAAAATATAAAGAAAGTGATGAAAATGATGAAAATAAATTTATAATTACGATAAGAGTGTTATTTATAACTTTTTTTGTTGTTGCAATTACAATGCTTACTATGTATATAATTACAAATTATGATGATATTTCAACAATAATTGAAAGTTATACCGATTCTAAAATTTCGGGAGTAAAAGTAAATTCCAAACCTGATTTAACTCCGGCTAAATTTAATTTTAAAATGCTTAGTAAATACCAAAATATTTTGCTGCTGGGGGTTGACTCAAATGGACCTAATACTTTGCCGTTTTCAGGAGTGCGTTCAGATACAATGATTATCATAAATGTTGATGTACACGGTAAAAGCGTTAATGCAATATCAATACCAAGAGACAGCAAAGTATATATAGCCGAAGGACACGGTGTACAAAAAATTAATGCCGCTTATGCGCTTGGCGGTATTGATTTAACTAAAAAGACCATAGAAGAAACTTTTGGTATAAAAATTCATAATTATATTGTTATTAATGCAGAGGGTGTAAGAAAGCTTATTGATGCAATAGGCGGTGTACCTGTTCACATTGACCAAAATATGCACTATGACGACTATAGCGGTAAACTTCACATTAACTTTAAAAAAGGCGATTATGTTTTATCAGGTGAAGAAGCAGAAGAATATTTAAGATTTAGAAAAGATTTCTTAGGTGATATCGGAAGAATACATCGTCAGCAAAAATTCATTAAAGCTTTAATTGAACAGGTTAAATCTCCGGAAGCATTAAGAAAAATTCCCGAAGCTTTGAAAATTGCAAATTTATATACAAGAACAGATTTAAATTTATATCAAATGTCACAATATGCAGCAGCTGCAAGAGATATTGACCTCAATAAAGTTGAATTTGTTATGCTCCCCGGTGCGCCTAATAAAAAAGGTATTGTCAGCTATTGGATTTTAGACCCCGAAAAAACTCAGCAAGTAATAAACAGATTAATATACAGACAAAAAGTTGAACTCGCTCAAAATGAAATTTCTGTCGGTTTAATGTATTCACGCTCCAAAGAAATTGAAGCTATGACATTAAAAGAAGAGCTTAAAACTTTAGGTTATGATGTTAATTGCACGGGAAGAGCTTCTCAAATTACAGAATCCCAAATTATCGGTTATAATACTCAAGTTTCAAACGAAATGGTTAGAATGATGCAAAAGAAAATTCCTGAAATTTCAAAGTTCCACTACATTCATAACCCTGTCAGAAGCTACTGTAATACAAGTGATATTGTTATAACATTAAAAGAAGATGAAGAAGATATACAAGGAATAGAATAATGGATATGTTAAAAATTGCAATTCCAAATAAAGGAAGATTATCAGAAAAAATATATGATTTACTTAATTGCGCAGGTTTGGTTTTTCCTTCAAAAGATGAAAGAACTTTGCAGGTTACAACAAAAGATAAAAAATATTCTATTATATTTTTAAGAACGCAGGATATTCCCATGATTGTAGAAAACGGTATTGCTGATATAGGTTTTACGGGGTTTGATATTTTAACGGAGTTGAAATCAGACGTAGATAAAATTATGGATTTGGATTTTGGTTACTGTGAAATGGTTGTTGCAGTCAAGGAAGAAGATTCTTATCAAACACCTGACGATTTACCCCAAAATCTTAAAATAGCAACTTCTTTTCCTAATATAGCAAAAGAGTATTTTGAAAAATTAGGAAAAACACCAAAAATAATTGAAGTTTCAGGAGCTACAGAGATAACTCCTCGTCTTGGTTTGTCGGATGTTGTTGTTGATATTACATCATCAGGAACTACATTAAAGTCTAACAAATTACGAATTATTGACAGAATATTGGAATCTACTGCCATTGTTATACAAAATAAAAATTTGAGCGAAATAAAAAAAGAAAAAGCGCAGGTTGTATTAAGAGCATTAAAATCGGTAATAGATGCAAGACAAAAAAAATATTTAATGGCGCATGTACCAAAAAGCTCTGTTGATGAAATAAGAAGCTTTTTACCCGGACTTTCATCTCCTACAATTATGACTCTTGCAGGAGATGAAGAACACGTTGTAATGCACGTTGTTGTTGATGCGGACAAAGTTTTTGACAGTATTGACAGGTTAAAAAAGCTTGGCGGACAAGGTATTCTTATAATGACAGTTGATCAAATGGTGAAGTGATGAGTTATCCTAATTTAGAACGATTAATAGAAATCGTAAATATTTTAAGAAGTGAAAACGGCTGTAAGTGGGACAGAGAACAAACCCATACTTCTTTAAGAAGAAATATGATAGAAGAAGCTTATGAAGCTGTTGATGCTATTGATGATAAAGATTCAAAGCATTTATGCGAAGAACTGGGTGACGTTCTTTTGCAGGTTGTATTACATTCTCAAATAGCAAAAGAATCGAGTACTTTTAATATTGAAGATGTGGCAAAAGGTATATCTGATAAACTAATTCATCGCCATCCTCATGTATTTGGAGATGTTAAAGTTAATTCAACTGATGAAATTTTAGATAATTGGGAAAAACTTAAAAAAGAAGAAAAACCACATAGAACCTCAATTATGGATGGTATTTCAAAAGCGCAATCTGCTTTAATGAGTGCGCAAAAAATAAGCAAAAAAGCTGTAAAAGTCGGATTTGAATGGCCTAATGAGGAAGCTTTGTATAAATGTGTTCAATCAGAAATTGAAGAGTTTCAAAAAGCAAAAACACTTGATGAAAAAGAAGATGAATTAGGTGATATTCTGTTTGCAGTTGTTAACCTTGCAAGGTGGAATAAAATAGATGCGGAACAAGCCTTACTAAGAGCAAATAAAAAATTTGTAAAACGTTTCAGAGAAATGGAAACCTCTGCCCAAAAAGAACTTGAACACCTTTCTCTTGAAGAATGGGATGAACTTTGGAAAAAAGCTAAAACTACAACCGGCTGTCCATAAAATATGAGCTTACCTGAAATAGATTGAATCATATAAAAATTATATGAATAGTTAAATATATTATTTCAGGTATAAAAAGTACATCCGTCAACTAAGCCTCATGATGTTCTTTTTCGTTTACTTTTAAAAGTTGTAATTTAGATTGCTTATAAATATCTTCAAATGATGAAATATTATTTTCTGTAATAAAATTTTGTATAAAATATTCTCCATCTTTTAAATCTTCTTTTATATGTTTAAATAATTTTTCTGCTTCTTCTTTTTTATTAAGTTTTAATAAAATTATTGCTTTATTTACATACCAATCTTGATTGTTTTCTTTTACTAAATCAATTATATATTGATTTATCTTAAATGCAGTATCATAATCTTCAATTACATAATAATTTAAAAACAACCATTTTCGTAAAAAAATCATTTCTCTTTTTCCTGACATAAACATCTTAGTATATAATTCATTTAATTCTTTTGGTTTATTAAGCTTTAGATATATATCATTAAGTTTAATTAATGAATCATAATCCCAATTATGTTTTTCTAAGTATTTATTATATAAATTTTCAGCTTCTTTTAAATTATCATTTTTGTAATTTATATAGGCTTTTGCTTTTAATAAAATGTCTGAATTCTCATTTGTTTCTTTAATTTTCTCTATATCTTCCAGTTTAAATATAAAACCTTTATATTTATTTAAACGTTTAAAGGAAACTTTATTATTTCTTAACTCTTCATCAGTTTCAAAGGTTTCATTCAATATATTCAATCTTTTTCTGAGTTCTGAAAAAGCATATTCATCATCTTTAAAAATATATCCGCAGAAATCTGTATTATATTCATGTCTAGCATAAGTATAATAAACGCTTTCTTCATAAAATTTATCTTTTTCTCCTCCTATAATTTCATCAACTCTATTATTTAAGTAACTTTTCGGTAAAATTGCAGATTCTCCAAATAAACTATAT
>JAJQHF010000199.1:682-5795 GCA_021199975.1 Candidatus Gastranaerophilales bacterium | reverse complement strand
AATTTAAATATCAAATTAAAAATATTTCTTAATAATCGACAGAAATATCTCCCGATGAAATGGTGAGAGTGCCTGCGTAGACTTCATTTAAGCCTTTTGTAACTCCGCTGTCTGTTTTCTCCTGCAAATCATAAGGGATTTGAGAAGTATTTAAAAGATAATCACCTAATGCAGCATTATAGGGAAATGCTCTGCCTGCCGTCAGCGTGTGAGATTTAACGCTCAAAGTTAAATCAACCGGATTAACATATACGTTATAATCTCCGTCATCATAATCCGATATATCAAGTGTCAATGTGTCTTTAACAGTATATGTATTGCCGTTAGCCGTTGTAATATCAAAACTGCCTGATGTGCTTAAAACATTATTCGATAAACTCAAAAAAGCAGGTTTTCCGCTTGTACCGGTATTGCCTGTATTAATACAAAAGACTTTGTAATTCGGGCTTAACAGGTGTTTTTGCGGAACAAAACCGTTATCATCCAGTGGACTGTATCCGTTTGCTTCACCTTTTTCGGACAATTTTTGGTAGTCTTCAAGTTCTTCAAGTGTTGCAAGATTTCCGGAATCATCTATTACAATTGTGTTTATTGCCTCGTTTGACAATAATATTTGAAGTTCAATCAGTAAACTTTTGTTGCTGCCGTCATCTGACTTTTGTTTATAGCTTTCGGGATATTTTGCAACTGCAAGGAGATTATCATCATTATCGAATAAACCTACTTCCCTGATATAGTAATCACCCTCAGATGGCGGAAGCTGCAAGTCAAAATATAAATATCCGCTCTTTTTACCTTTTGCATAAAGTTCACCTGTATATTTTGTGTTTTTTAATACAGTTTGTGTATCAGAGGGTTCATAATAACTTCCGTTTGAATCTCCGACCGATATTTTTGCTGCCGGAAAAGCAGTGCCGTTTTCTATGCAATCCGTTAAAACCTCTAATCCTTTTTGTGTTATAACTGTATAATATTCACTCATAATATAACCTCTTTCGTTGCAAGAATTGTTTTTTCAGTACTTCTTATGCTTGAACTTGCATATAATAAACCTTTTGAACATAAAAAATAATTTATTTTATCTAAAATTCTGCTTGCAGGCTTGTATGCTTTAATCATTTTTTCAAGCATTTCTTCCAGTTCTGATGTGAAATTTCTGTCATAAATGTTTAAAAATTCGACCATAAAATGAGCAGGACGACCTGCATATTGCCAAAATTCCAAAATTGAAGCTTCAATATCAATAGTATTTAAAGCCTCTGTTATGCTGTTAATACAACCTTTTTTTGCATGTTTTGCAATCGAATTTATTATTAAATTCTGCTTTTCTTTTTTTGTTGAAACAATGTTCCAGCCCTCTGCACCTAATACATGAAATTCTTTTGCAAGAATGGGAAGCAGATTTTCATTTGCATTTTCAATCGGATAAACCATTAATTTTTTAACATCAACATTGACAGCTTCTTTTATGCACTCTTCAAGTGCTAAATTATTTGAGTCCTGCATTGATTTTGGGAGTAATGAATCAGTTGTCATAATCAGTCCTTTCATAAACCAAATCACCTATTGAACCCGAATAATATGTGTCAGTTTTTGCTTCTAAATCCTCTGAAAATGAAGTTAATTCAAAATTATATACACCCTCTACACCGCAAACAGCCGTTATAATTTTATTTATGACAACTGATTTGTTTAAGCTGTTTTTAACGGTGCTTAAATAGTCATTTAAGGCATTGTTAACATTTGTTGTTACCGTATCTTCATCTGCGGTATCAATTAAATAAACAGTTCCTGATATTTCAAAATCTTCAACTACGGCTGAATTAACTTTAACATAATCGACCAGAGGTCTTACGGTTTCAAGAGCCGTTTCAACCGATTCAAGAACGCTTTCCGAGGCTTCACCCTCATCTGTTAATACATACAGATTGATTTTATAAGGGTGAGGAACGTTAACTTTAACTGTTGAACCTGCTTCAACAGCATTATTTAAAGTGATATTGACTTCTCCCTCTTGATAATCGGTACTGACCGAAAAATTATCATTTGTCTGTTCATCTTCTGTCATTGTGAGTGTCTCACCGTTAATGTCAACCGTTATGTCATCTGAGGGAATATCAACTTTAACATCAACTATTGATGAGTGTGCTGATTTTGCAAAATAAATATAAGCTAATTCGGGTCCCGCTACAGAATAACTTTCAGGGGCAAGTAAAATTCGTTGAATGTAATTTTCATCGGACTCTTCATCACTTCCGCCGGTTACGCCATAAAGGTTTTCAACACTTTCAATAAACGAATAAGCATTTGACATTATGGTATTTATCTCTCCTGCCGTATAATTATTGACTTCTGATGTTGCTTCCAGCGATTCTATTTCAACTTCACCTTTGGTATCTCCGGAGGAAATAATTAAATCTTTTGTTGTTTCAAAAATATATGCTCCGTCCGAACTTTTAACCTGATAGCCCTTTGAAATGGTTACATCATAGCTGAAAACCGTATTAATCATAATTTTTAAAGTGTCTGTACCTGTTGAAGCCGAAGTTCTTTCACAATTTTTATATTTACCTAAAAAGTCTAAAATCGGCGCTCTTGAATATTCGACAAGATTTAATTTTGCGGCATCATTAACCTGTGTTTTAACGAGATTACCGTAATATGCAATTAAATTAATCATAATCATTGCATCCTGTGCAGGATAAAGTGTTGTATTTGTTTCGGTTTCGTATTTTTGAATTAAAAGTTCTTTATCTGATTTTATGTCTATATCAATAAAATCGGGTGCATTTGTCATAATTCCGTTCCTGTTGTTTCTGTGATTCCTGTTGTTTTTTCTTTAAATTGAATTTTTAAATTAATTCTTCCGTTTTCTGTTTTAGTGCCTGAAATATCGACCAATTCGGCACGAGGTTCTTGCTTTGGAATTTCTTTTGAGAAAATTGCTTTTGCAATATCAATTGCATCTTCAGCATTTTCACCGATTGCTTTTATAATATCCGTTCCGAGTTCGGGCATTAAAGGTATATCGCCTTTTGATACCGTCAATATGGTATCTATACACTGTTTTATATCCTCAATCCCCGTTACAGTTTCACCGATTGAGTTTCTTTTATGCTGCCACGTATTTTCGGTTATTTTTGTTGTGTCTGTTATCAATTTTTGTTTTTCTTTCTTAATTTTTCTGTCATTGCGAATGTTAATGACGCAATCTTTTGTTAAATTTATTTATTGCTGTTTCCACACGGGAAGCAGACTTGTATTAGTGCTTGTTGTTTCTTCTATCGGAATTTTTAATTCTGTTCCTTCTGTTATAATTGCGCTGATTGGTACATGCGGATTAGCTTCTATTATCGGCTGAATGTTATAGCAATTGCCGTAATATTTATATGCAATTGAATCCCATCTTTCGTTATTGCCTGCTTTATGAAATATATATTTTGTCATTAACTGCACCTCAGCGCTGAATTTAACACTAAATCGGGTATTGAACTCACCTGCGAAACAAGCGAAGTTATATCGGATGTGGTTAAAGAACTTGAACCGCTTATTATATCAACGTAATTATCCGCTTTATTATAAATTTCCGTTATACTGAATCCTGATAAATCACTGCAAATATCATCCGTTATTGTTGATAACAGACTTTGAGCTGCCGTTGAAAGATTATCCGAAAGAAGCGACCCTGTAACTGCTTCTTGCATGTTTGATACAACAGAGTCTTTGACTGTCTGCGCAAAAGCGGTAAATTTATTTGAGCTTGATGTATATTGTTCAACATCCGATAAATCAACTTCTTCGGTTAATTGGTCAAGAAAATTATCATCAACAGGGTATTCAAGCAAATTAAAGTTTAATTCTGCATAAATAATATTTCCTTTTATTTGGTTTTGCACAGATTTTTCAATGGAATCGATAACAAACATTCCCATATATTCGCTGTTCCATACCCAATCTATAGGTTCACGTGTTTGGGCATAATCTTCTAAGCGTTCTATCACATTTTGAGGATTACAAAAATTGCAGTGCAGAGGTAAAAAACATTTATATTCAATTAAATTTTCATTACCTGCCTGTAATAAAGGCTTTGAATTTATACAGTTCAATTTGTTAAAATTGTACTCTTTTATGGTTGAAAGCACTTGTACCCTGTTTAAAATTTTTGTTATTGTCCATTCTGAAAACATAAAATATCCTTTAGTGTATGGAGTTTAAAAAATATTTAAGCATATACGTAATTTCGTTATTTTACTTACTGAAACAATAGCGGGGCTTTGTCTGTTTGAGTTCATAAGGAACGAGTTACAAAGCCTTTGGTTGAAGTTAGTAAAATAGAAATGAAGTATTAGGTTGAATATTTTTAAAATCCATACATTGTACACCTGTCTTGAAAGCCTAATAGGCTCTTGCCATCCGTCTGTTTTGTACGGACTCGACCATATCCGCAATTTCATTTTTGTATTGTTTCAGTATATTTAAAAAGTCCTCTTTTGCTTCCTGTGTTGCATTTTGGATATTTACAACAGGTGAAAAATTTACTGTAATATCGGAGGAATTTGCATAATTACTGTTATTAACCGTATTGGAAGATGTCCGCCATAAATCAGCATCATCTTTAGTAAGTATAGCCTCACCTTTATGAACTTCCGCTATATATCCGTCATAAGGCACATAATCAAGACCGTCTGCATGAGAACCGTCTGTTTCCGCTTTTGTTTGTTTATTTGCTTTATATGCTGTTCGATTTTGTTTACTTGGAAACTTCGTTTCGTCGGATACAGGCTCAGTCATCCTCACGTTGTTGCGGTGCTTCGCTTTGTAACACCTTCGGCGAACCCGTGAATTTTTTCTCAGACAATTAAAGACTGCCCAATGTATTTAAGAATAATTTTGCACATCTAGAAAGCGGATGATTTTTCTTCCATGCAATTGTAACACCTGCTTCAAGAGAGGGTTTTAACGGCTTAAAACAGAGGTTATTATTATCCTTGACAATTTTATCCAGACATAACGCACATCCGAACCCCTCTTCAACCATTAATGAAGCATTAAAAAGCAGGTTGTATGTTCCTGAAATATTCAGTTTTTCAAAATCGTACCCGCGCCAGCCTGA
>JAJQHF010000199.1:0-672 GCA_021199975.1 Candidatus Gastranaerophilales bacterium | reverse complement strand
AATTAAATTTTTTACAAGGTGTTGTCTTGACGTTAAAAGCGGAATATCCCTTAAATCGGCAGGTTCAATGTAGTCTTTTGCGACAAGCGGATTATCCCTTTTTAATAAAAGTCCCCATCTGTCATTTTGCGGTATATGTATAAAGTCATACTCTTTTTTATCAATAGGCTCTATTAAAAGCCCGAAATCTAACAATCCTCTGTCAAGTTTTTCGGTGACATCTTCTCCGTTACCGCTAAAAATATGATATTTTATATTCGGGTATTCTTTTGAAAGTTTTTGTGCGGTTCTTGCAATAGTTCGCATTGCATCTGTTTCACCGCCGCCTATATAAATATCTCCCGATATATTTTTTTCATTAAACAAAAATTCAGATTCTGTCTTTTCCGCAAGTTCTACAATCTCCATGGCTCTTATTTTCAAAAGTTTGCCGTCATCTGTCAGCGTAATTTTTTTATTCCTCTTCCCCCTTAAAAACAGTTTTGTTTTAAGTTCAATTTCCAAATCCATTATCTGCCTTGATAAAGTCGGTTGAGTAAGATGTAAAACTTCTGCGGCTTTTGAAATGCTTTCTTCTTTTGCAACTGCTAAAAAATATCTTAAAACACGTATTTCCATAGATTAATTTTACTTTTTATTTATATGCCCGTCAAGCATATATAACTATAATTA
>JAJQHF010000006.1 GCA_021199975.1 Candidatus Gastranaerophilales bacterium | reverse complement strand
CACATAAAATGAATAGACAATATATAGGAATTGAACAATTAGACTATGGGCATAATAGTCCAATAAATAGGCTAAGTAAAGTACTAACCGGGGAAGATAAAGATAGCACTGTTTCAAAAGTCCGAAACTGGCAGGGCGGTGGAAGTTTTGTTTATTGCGAATTAAAAGAACTCAATCATAAATATATAGATGAAATACAAGTTGCAGATGATAACAAACTTATAGAATTATATCCTAAAATTACAGAGTCTGAATTTATTAGCTACAAAGTTGATATTAACAAGTTAAAAGAAGGCATTGAAGAGTTCAAACAACTAAAAACAGAAGATAAAAGGCACTTTTTAATTGAGGTTTTAGACAAAAATTTGTTATATGTTAATTATTGCGATATGGAAGATGAGGAACTTGCTGTAACAGAGGATGAGAAGGCATTTACGAAAAGTTTCTATGGTGATAATTAATGACATTTTTATTTGAAGATATTGAACAAGCAAAAAATTATGACGGAGCATACAAAGAAACTCCAAAGTATGTAATAAAAAATCTTACTCAAAAATATTTAATAAGACCATATCAAGAAATGGCATTTAGAAACTTTATAACGTATTTTGAAAATGAACGATTATGCCGCAAACCAACACAAGTTTTGTTTCATATGGCAACAGGCAGCGGCAAAACTTTAATAATGGCAGGGCTTATCTTATATCTATACAAAAAGGGATATAGAAATTTCTTGTTCTTTGTTAACACCGATAATATTGTTCAAAAAACTAAAGATAATTTTATTAATGCGACATCTAATAAATATCTTTTTAACGATGAAATAAATATTGATGGACAATTAGTAAAGATTCGTACTGTTGAAAACTTTCAAGACAGTAATAGTGAAGACATAAATATTTGTTTTACAACTATTCAAGGCTTGCACATGAGCTTAAAGCAATTCAAAGAAAATGGGCTTAGTGATGACGATTTTACTGAAAAGAAAATTGTACTTATAGCAGATGAGGCACACCACTTAAATATAGAAACAAAAAAGGGGCTATCTAAGTCAGAAAAAGAAGATAAGAATAGTTGGGAAACAACTGTAAATCGAATTTTTAATGCGGATAGAAATAATGTATTACTTGAATTTACTGCAACTTGCGACTTAAAGAATCAGTATATAATGAATGAGTACGAGAAGAAAATCATTGTTGACTATCCTTTAAAAAAGTTTAGAGAAGACCGCTATTCAAAAGAAGTAAAGACATTTCAATCTCATGTACCTTTAATTGATAGAGTGCTGCAATCAATTTTATTAAGCCAGTACCGGTTAAAGCTGTTTCAAGATAACAAAAAGACAATTAAACCGGTAATCTTGTTTAAAAGCGATAAGATAGAATCAAGCAAAAAGTTTTACATAGAAAAGTTTAGACCTTTAATAGACAATTTGTCAGAAGCTGATTTAACAAGGATTAGAACGCAGTCCTCTAATGCGTTACTGTCTAAAATGTTCGAATATTTTGATACGCATATTACAGCAGAACAACTTATTTCAGAAATAAAAGAAGATTTTTCTGATGAAAAATGTATTTCCATAAACAGTAAAGAAGATAAAGGAACATATCAATTACTAATAAACTCTCTTGAAGACCGCAATAACTTAATAAGAGGGATATTTGCAGTTGATCAATTAAACGAGGGGTGGGATGTTTTAAACTTGTTTGATATTGTTCGCCTATATGAAACAAGAAGTGCAGAAAGACATGGCGGACCAGGAAAACAAACAATACAAGAAGCACAATTAATCGGAAGAGGTGCCAGATATTGTCCTTTTACAATGTCAGATAAATCTGAAAGATTTTTACGAAAATTTGATGATGATATAGAAAATGAACTCAGAATTTGTGAAACTTTATATTATCACTGCATGTATAATTCAATATACATTCAAGAATTAAGAACTGCTATGAAAGGTATTGGTCTATTGCCGGATAATATTAAAGAATGTTCTTATATCCTCAAAGATGATTTTAAGAAAGATGTTATTTATAAAGAAGGATTAGTATTTGAAAATGAAAAAATAGTAAAATCCAGAAATACAATCATGGAACTTTTACCTTCGGTAAGAGATAAAATTTATAGTTATGACTTTTCTGCCGGAGCCTCTACAATTTCAACATTATTAGATGGCTCTGAAACTGATGTTCTCACACTTGAAAGAGGTGTTTTAAAAGAATTTACTATTTCACAAATTGCAGATATAAATTATTCAATAGTTCATAAAGCATTAAGACAATACAACATATTTAAGTTTAATGTTTTAAAACAGTATTATCCTAATCTTGCATCTTTAAAACAATTTATTACCGATTTTAAATATTTGGTGAATATTAAATTAAGTATAAAAATAGATGATTTTAATATTACAAATGAACAATTGTATTTGGCTTGTAAATTAGCATTTGGTGAGATATCTGACAACATTTCAGATATTGAAGAAACATACGAAGGTACGAAAGAATTTAAAGCTAAAAAATTATATGAAGTCTTTAGAGATAAAACTGTCAGCTATGCAGACCCGCATGGGGATGGAGTTGGTGTTTCTCAATCTCATGGTGCAATATCAGAACACTTGAAGGTGAATCTATCAGAAGAAGATTGGTTTGTCTTTACCGATAATTACGGAACAAGTGAAGAAAAAGAATTTGTTGCTTACTTCAAAGACCATGTTCAAAACTTAAAGAATAAATATGATAAAGTTTATCTAATAAGAAATGAGCGGCAATTAAAATTGTTTTCTTTTGAGGGTGGGGAGCGGTTTGAACCCGATTATGTTCTTATTATGACAAAACAGGAAGGTAATATAACAGACCAATATCAGATATTTATTGAGCCAAAAGGTTCACATCTTATTGAAAAAGATAGTTGGAAAGAGAAATTTTTGTTACAAATAGAAAAATCCGGCAGACCTGTTAAAACTCTTATTGATGATAATAATTATAAAATTATAGGATTCCCATTCTATAATAAAGCTGATAGACAAGCTCAATTTAATGAAGCAATGAGTAAGTTATAGGCTATTAAAATAACAATAAGTTTTCTTCATAGTTCTTGTTCATGCATTAACTATAATTCGCAAGTTACGGCACGCATCATTAATGAAACGGTACACTTGCGACCTGACTAATCTGTAATGATGTTTACCTGCAAATAACAGTTCTTCTTCAACTATTGAATAGGTCTTTGCTCTAGTTTCCGATAAATATTATTCAGAAAATCTATAATAATTCTAAGAATAAAAACAATAATTGAACAGTGTTTGTTATGTATTGTTAATAGTTTTACCTGTTTGGTGGAATTTGATGTATATATCCCGAAAATTCGGCATACTATTATACAGGTGACAATCTTGAACTCAAAACGGATGAAATTGAAAAAAAGATTAGGGATATTGAAAATAAAATAATAGAGCTTGAAAAACAATATACAGGATATAATGATGACAAAGATAAGGCTGATAGGACTTTGCTAGAACATTGTTTCTGTTTGAAAGTCTTAAAAAGACATAATAAAATCCGTACTGCTGAAATTTACTTCCCAAAATCTTTGAAAAATCTTAGCTATACTTTGTAAAAAAGTTAAGTTGCCGAAATAATACAACTAGTTGTCAGACCATCAAAAGACCGTTTTGTGTAAATTGACACATGAAATAATTTTTCTTGACAGTTGGTTTGATTATTTCGGGTAAGAAAATTTCAAAATTTGGTATAAATGTCAACTGTAAAGTGACAAGAAATTTTAAAAAATTGGGATAAATGTTTTTGATGCAACAAACAGACAGAGAACGATATTGCTTCTTGAGTTTCGATTTGTCTGATTTGTATTTTCTATTCCTTTTATTTTATTTATCAATAACAATAAATATGATTGGTTTCCATAATATTTTTAATAAATTTAAAATACCATTTTATTAAAATTTAAAAACTTTTCGAAATTCTATAAAATGACTTTTTGACTGGATAACATCTGAATTCATTGTCACTTTATAACTTATAGATTTTATTATTTTGTGATTTAATTGAATAAATAGTTCAGTTATAAATAATTTAATAAATACGGGGAAGTTATGAACAAAGATAATATTGTGTACGCAAGTTTATTGCATGATATTGGCAAACTTATAGGCAGAGCTGATTTAATTAAGAAAAATCATAGTGTAATTGGTGCCGAATATATTGAAAATTCACATAATGAAAAATTATCATTAAGTGAAATAATAAATGCGATAAAATTTCATCATGCAGATAATTTAAAAAATGCAAATATACAAGATAATGACATAAGCTATATTGTATATGAAGCTGATAATATTGCCTCAGGTATAGACAGACGTGAAAATGTTGAGCAAGATGCTGAGGATTACGTTAATAAATGGAGTAAATTTGATAAAAATCTTTGCTTAAGTTCAGTTTTTAATAAAATAAAAGAGGATACAAATTATTCTTATTTATTACAAGATTTAGATGAAGTTAAAGAGCCGAATTATCCATTTAATGCTTCGTATGATAAATACGGTAGCTTAAAAAAAGAACTTGATAAAAACATTGAATACATAGATTCTCCAAATTCATTGCTTCAATTGTTTGAATCAATAATGTCTTATATTCCTTCAAGCACGGACAAAAGTCAGGTTTCGGATATTTCCTTATATGACCATGTAAAAATTACTGCTGCTATTGCTTCTTGTATGAATGATTATTTTTGTGAAAATAATATTGATAACTATAAAAATCAGTGTTTTAATAAGGCTGCAATTGAAAATAAAAGGAAACAAAATTATTATAGATTAATTTCATTAGACTTATCCGGTATTCAGGATTTTATTTATACTATTTCATCAAAAAGTGCATTGAAATCTTTAAGGGCTAGAAGTTTCTATTTAGAAATATTATTGGAACACATTATTGATGAAATTTTAGAATATTTAGAATTATCACGAGCAAATTTGTTATATTCCGGCGGCGGGCACGCATATTTATTATTGCCAAATACTAAAAATACAAATGATTGTATTGATAAAACAGACAAAAATATTAATAATTGGTTATTAAAGCAATTTTCAACATCTTTGTATCTGGCAGCGGCAAGCATTGAATGTTCATCGTTTGATTTGATGAATAATTGTTCATTAAAATTTGAAGAATTATCTAAAATAATGAGCAAGAAAAAACTTCAAAGATATAATGAAAAACAATTATCAAGTATATTAGAACAGCAAAAGACTAATCTGAAAGAAATAAATCGGGAATGCGTAATTTGCAAATCTTCAAGTAATAAAATAAACGAAGAAAATATTTGTGCTTTTTGTGCAAATTTAATAAATTTAGGTAAAATTTTAGTCAGCAAAAGAAGTTTTGGAATTTTTATATTAAAAGACTCTGAAACTAATCTATTAACTTTACCGTCAATAAATGGTGAAGATAATTATTTGCAGGTTAAAGAAATTGCTGACAATCTGCAAGCGCCGGATACTAAAAATTTAATTAATGCATCAAAAAGAATATATTCGGTAAATCGTTGGTACAAAGGGAATGAAAAATTTTCTTGCAATTTATGGTTAGGTAATTATACTTGCGGTGTTTCCGAATTTGAAGAATTAAGTAAATTATCAACAGGTATAAATCGTCTGGGAGTTATGCGGGCTGATGTTGATAATTTAGGGCAAATTTTTTCAAAAGGATTTAATCACGAAAATTATTCTACTTTATCAAGATATGCAACTCTTTCAAGACTGTTAAGCATGTTTTTTAAACATTATATAAACC
>JAJQHF010000176.1 GCA_021199975.1 Candidatus Gastranaerophilales bacterium | reverse complement strand
TACAAGACACACCAAATTTCTATATAAACCAAATCTGACTATATACATCCGTCGCAGGCGGTAAAAAATAACTACTTTTTTATTGTTTTTATATTAAAATATTGTACGTAAAATATGAACAGGCGGTTATTATGACAGAGAGTACAAAAAAGGATTATAAAGACAGTATAAATTTACCTGAAACAACATTGGCAATGCGTGCAAATGCAATTCAAAAAGAGCCTTTAACTCAAAAGTTTTGGGAAGATAACAAGATTTATGAAAAGAGTCTGGAAAATAAAGATAAAGCAAACAAATTTATTTTACATGACGGCCCGCCGTATTTGAGTTCTGAAAAAATCCACGTAGGTACAGCTCTCAATAAGATTTTGAAAGATATTATCATTAAATATAAATCACAAAGAGGGTACTATGCGCCTTATGTTCCGGGGTATGATGCCCATGGACTTCCTATTGAAAATGCCGTTGTTAAAACAATTAAAGGCGGAAGACAAGCTTTAACGGCAGGCGAATTAAGAGCAAAATGCCGTGAATTCGCACTTAAAAACTTAAAAGGACAAGAAGCGGAATTTAAACGTCTGGGTGTTTGGGGAAATTGGGAAAAGCCTTATCTTACCATAGCACCTGATTTTGAAGCGGAACAAATAAGAGTATTCGGTGAAATGTACAAAAAAGGCTATATACAAAAAGGATTAAAACCTGTTTACTGGTGTGCTTCTTGTGAAACAGCACTCGCTGAAGCCGAAGTTGAATATGCAGACCATACTTCAACAAGTATTTATGTCCGCTTTAAATTTAATCAACAGGATAAAGACAAAGTATATAATTTAATTAACGAAAAATCGGAAAAAGATTTGTACGTAGTTATTTGGACAACAACGCCGTGGACAATTCCTTCAAATCTTGCCGTATGTTTAAATGCAAGATATGAATACACTGTATTTGAGTACAAAAATGACAGATATATTGTTGCAGCGGAACTTTTAAACGGTTACCTAAAAGATGTTAATTGGGAAGAACAGGAAATAAAGAAAATCGGGACTTTAAAAGGCGAGGAAATCGAAAATTTAAAAGTTTTTCATCCGTTATATAACAGAGAAAGTCTGATTATTTTAGGCGACCATGTTACTCTTGATGCAGGTACAGGCTGCGTTCATACTGCCCCGGGGCACGGTCTTGAAGACTGGGAAGTCTGCCAGAAATATAATATTGAAACATTTTCTCCTTTGGATTCAAAAGGTGTTTGGCAAAAAAGTGATATGTTTGAAGACTCCGATTTGATAGGTGTTCCATATTATAAAGGCAACGAAATTGTTATAGGAAAACTTGAAGCAAACAAAGCGCTTCTTTCAAAACAAGATATAACTCACAGCTATCCTCACTGCTGGAGATGTAAAAAACCCGTTATATACAGAGCCACAGACCAATGGTTTGTTAAAGTTGATATGTTTAAAGAACAAACTTTAAATGCAATAAAAAATGTTAAATGGATACCACAAGCAGGCGAAACAAGAATTTCAAATATGGTTGAAAATCGTTCCGACTGGTGTATTTCCCGCCAGCGGGCATGGGGCGTTCCTATTCCTGTATTTTACTGTGAAGATTGCGGTGAAGTTATTGTTAATGATGAAACAATAAGTCATATTGCGGATTTATTTGAAAAAGAAAGTTCTGACGCATGGGTAAACCACAGAGTTGAAGAACTTTTGCCAAAAGGCTTTAAATGTCCGAAATGCGGCAGTGTTCATTTCAAAAAAGAAAACGATATTATGGATGTTTGGTTTGATTCAGGTTGTACACACAGGGCTGTTGTTGAAAAAAGAAAAGATGAACTTGGAGAACTGCCTGTTGAAATGTATTTGGAAGGTTCAGACCAACATAGAGGCTGGTTTCAATCATCACTTTTAACATCTGTTGCAACAACAGGCAAAGCACCATACAAAACAGTACTTACACACGGTTTTGTATTCGGCGAGGACGGCAGAAAAATGTCTAAATCCTTAGGCAATTATATCAGACCCGATGATATTATAAAAAACTACGGTGCTGATATTTTAAGATTATGGGCTGCCTCCGTTGATTACAGAAATGATACCAAAATCGGTGATAATATAATCAAACAGCTTGCTGAAATATTCAAAAAGACAAGAAATACCGCAAGATTTCTGCTTGGCAATTTATACGATTTTGACCCTAAAACCGATTATGTAAAATATGAAGATTTAAAAGATATAGATAAGTTTGCACTGCATAAATTAAATACATTAATTGCAAATGTAACAGAGGCTTTTGATGCGTATGAATTCTACAGATATTTTCAATATTTACAGAATTTTGCAGCTGTTGATTTAAGCTCATTTTACTTAGACATTGTAAAAGACAGACTTTATACAAGCGGCAAAAAATCACTTTCAAGACGTGCATGCCAAACGGTTTTATATGAAATCGCTCAGGCACTGACAAGAATACTGGTTCCTGTAATGCCTCATCAAGCTGAAGATATCTGGCAAAACATGCCTGAAAATCAGAAAAACGGTTTAGAAAGTATTCTTCTGTCTTCATGGCCTATAGTTAAAGAAGAATGGAAGAACCCTGAACTTGAAGAAGAATTTACGCAAATTTTAAAAGTTCGAGAGATTGTAACTAAGGCAATCGAACCTTTAAGAGCTGATAAACAAATCGGAAGTTCTTTGGAAACCGCAGTTTATATAATTTCTGATAACAATGATTTATTGAAAAAATATGAAAAGGAACTTTGCAGTATATTTATAACTTCACAGGCATTTATAGTAAATGCAAAACCTGATGATGTTATGAATGAATATACAGAAGACAATTACAACATATATGTAACAAAGGCTCTCGGCGAAAAGTGCGAACGCTGTTGGAAATATGCTAAACTCGGCAATCATGAAGGTTACGAAACTATATGTGATGATTGTTATGAGGCAATTAAAGGCACATAAGCAGCTGTCAGACATCCTTAAAAAAAGATTGGACTTTTAGAATTAAGCTTTTGCTGTTTTCTAAAAGTTCTTCATATGTTCCGTTATTGTAAATAATAAAATCCCAATCTCTTATATTATCAAGAGCTGTTTCTGTTGCGTCATTTTCTGACGTGAGTTTGCCTCGTATACTTCTTATTTCTGTATCAGCTTCAACACGTACCGTAAAAGCGCCATAGGAACGGAATAAATCAAGCTCATGCTTAACTCTGATATCAGTTACAATTGTATCTCCTTTATAATTAATGATAGAATTAAGCCAATAATCAGGATTTTCAGCTCTTCCCCAATCCCCTAAATCTATTAAATCCTGCCTGTAAAGAGATTTATTTTTTTCAATTTCCTCTAAGCTAAGCCCAGTCTTTTCAGAATATTTTATTTTGATTGCATCGGCAATACCAATTCTTTTAAAATTTTTAAACTTGTTAAGCAGAATTTTAGCAACGGTATCCTTTCCGGAAAACTGCTTGCCGGAAAAAACTATAATTTTTTTATCAGCACTATTCATCTTTTATACTTAAACTGATTCTTCTGTCGTCGGGATTAAATTTGATAATCGTAGTTTGAATTTTATCACCGGCTTTTAAAATAATATTTTTTTGATTTTGATATTCAATAAGTTCATTATTAGGAAGTAAAGCTTCAACACCGGGGAACACTTCGACAAAAGCACCAAAATGCTTAATCCTTGTAATAGTACCCTCTATTTTATCACCGTCTTTAATTTTGTCTTTGGCTTCAAGCCAGGGGTCTTTTTCCAAATTTTTAAGACTCAAACTGACACGCTGTTTATCATTATCAATAACAATAACTTCAGCGTTAATAACACTGCCGACCTTTAAAATATCTGACGGATGGTCAACCCAGCGCCATGAAATTTGAGATAACGGAAGTAATGCGTCAATACCTCCTATATCAACAAAGGCACCAAAATCAGTAATTCTTACAATCTCACCTTCAATAACCTGCCCTACTTTAATAGAGTCAAATAAATCTTTTTTTGCATCTTCCTTATCGTCTGCATATGATTTTCTGTTTGATAAAATAAAGTTTCCTTGTTGTATATCCATAGTAAGAATTTTTAATTCTAATTTTTCACCGACAACATTTTCGGTTGATTTTAACTTTAAATGGCTTGAAGGAACAAACCCTCTTACCCCTTTAACTTCAACAAGGACACCGCCTCGAACCGTAGAAACAATAACACCTTCAACCGTTGCATCTTCTGCTTTTAATTGTTCCAGTTCTCTCCAACTGTATGCCATTGCAACTTTCTTATACGACAGCATAAATCTGCCGTCTTCATCTTCTTCTCTTATTATTAAAAATTCGTATTCCTGATTTCTCTTTAATGTTTCTTCAAGTGAAACTGTTTTATCAACAACAGCCTCTTTTGCAGGAACATATGCCGCAGTCTTTGCGCCTATATCTACAATAACACCCGAGGAATCATACGAACAAACTATACCTTTTACTAAATCTCCTTTTTGAAAACTATAATCATAGTTGCTTAGTAATGCTTCAAATTCAGCATCAGTATAATTTTGTTCTGTCATCTCTCTTACCTCGTTATTCTGCAGACATAATTTATATTCCCATATTATACAGTTTTTTTACAAATTTGTAAACAAGAATAAGCTTTTACCTGCTTTTTGCTCGTTTAAAACTTCGCTGCTGTTGATATAACTTCTTTTAGCCGATATAATCTTCAAAAAGATTTACGGAATACTTGTTTTGTTTTAGTTTGTTCAATGCTCTTGCTTCTGTTTGTCTTATACATTCTTTTGTAACACCGTATTTTTTTCCGATTTCCTCAAGCGTCTGCCTCTCATTGCCGTTAAGACCAAACCTTAAAGTTATTACTTTCTGTTCTCTGTCCTTTAAATTATTTAGCAGAGAAACAATTTCTTTTTTTAAAGATTCTTGTTCTATTGATTTTGCGAAAGAATTTTTCTTGTCTTCAATTATATCTATTAATTTAACTTCCGAACCGTTTTGTATTTCATAGTCACCTTCAAGTGATAAAGTTTTTTTATACGCATTTAAATAATTATTTATTCTTCCGGAATCTATTTTCATTTTTTTGGCTATATTCTCAATATTAATATCCTCTTTCCCTTCTTTTTCCATGTCAGACTTGATTTTTGAATATTTAGAAAGAGTTTCTTGTATATATACCGGTATTTTTACGCTGTGTGATTGTTCGGAAACAGCTTTAAACATAGCCTGTTTTATCCACCAGCTTGCATATGTCGCAAATCTGTAACCGAATTTCCAATTAAATTTATCTACCGCTGCAATTAAACCCAAATTTCCTTCCTGTATTAAATCAGTCATCGGAAGTTTACTTGTATGTATAACTTTTTTAGCTATTATTACCACCAATTTCAAATTGGCACGTATTAATTCTTGTTTTGCCTCTTTTGACCCTTCTTTAATTTTTCTTGCAAGCTCTTGTTCTTTTTCCAATGTTAATGATTTATATTTTGAAATCTTTTTAATGTAGTTGTTTAAACTAGTTTCCGAAAACAAGTCAGACGAAAATAAATTAGAATTATAAATATGTACACAATTTAAAGCCATAATAATTACTCCTGTTTTTGTAACACACATCTTTTACCAATTCATACGGGGAGGGGATATACTTTAAAACCTTACATAAAGGCTTTTTTTTAAAGCCGTTCTAAAAAATACACATTCTTACTAAAAAATTACTATATGATATATAATTTGTATATCTTTAATATATCACTTTATAATATAAATTTCAATACTAATATTAATAAATATTAAGCAAAATTTTAAAA
>JAJQHF010000254.1 GCA_021199975.1 Candidatus Gastranaerophilales bacterium | reverse complement strand
GTTTTATTGTTTCTGCTAAAAAAAATTGACAGATTTAGAGATAAGTCAAGTCTTTCTATATTAATTGATACTCTTATTATGAAAAATAAATTGTCTTTGAGAATTAAAGATACTGACGCTATAACTAAAATAAGAGTTAATATTACAAAGGCGCTTGCAAATACAAAAGATTCTCAGGCGGTTTATCCTTTGTTGTACTGTTTGAATAACAAGGAGGAAAATTATAAGGTAAAATTATCATGTGCGGAAGCATTGGGAAAAATCGGAGATAAATATGCGGTTCTTCCGTTGATGAATATAGTCGAGGATGAAACGGAATCTTCCGTATATGTTAAGGAATCGGCTGTATCCGCTTTAGGAATGCTCGGGGATGAAAAAGCGGTTGATTCTTTAGTTTCTATACTTGAAAGCAAAAAAGGATTTCTTGATAAATTCACTTTCTTAAAAGAAAGAGCTTTAGAAGCTCTAAACAAGTTACACTTTAAGGGAGATAGAGTTTTTAAAGCAATTGTAAATTCATTAGATGATGAATCACCTCAGGTAAGAATAAATGCCATAGAAGCACTTATGAACTCAGAAGACGATAGAGCAGTTGATTTAATAAAAAAAATGCTGTTTGATAAAAACAGAGATGTAGTTCAAAATGCTGTTATAGCTTTGTATAATTTATCAGGTGACGACATTTTAAACGATATAATAAATGATGATAATTCACCTGCAATGGCAAAAACAGAAGCTTTAAAATTGCAGGAGGATTTATCGGAAGAAGATTGTGAAGAGGTTAATGATACAGATGAATAGTGCTGTAATTTTATTATCAGGCGGATTGGATTCTGTAATAAGTTTGGCTCATATAAAAGAATATTGCAATAATATAATTGCTTTAACCTTTAATTACGGACAAAAATCTTTTTTATCCGAAGAAAATGCCTCTAAACGTATTGCAAAATATTACAGCATTAAACACGAAATTATTAAGCTGGATTGGTTAAACAAAATATCAAATTCTTCTTTGAATACAAAAGAAAAAATTCCCGATATTTCTTTTGATAATTTGGATAATACGGAGGTTTCTTCCAAAACGGCAAAATCGGTATGGGTTCCAAACAGAAACGGTTTATTCGTAAATATTGCAGCATGTTATGCGGATGCAATGAATTTTGAACATATTGTTATCGGCGCAAATAAAGAAGAAGGTGCAACATTTAAAGATAATACAATTGAATTTATTAATTCCGTTAATGAAGCCCTTTTAAATTCAACCGACTGTAATGTTCAATTATCGGCTCCCTTGATTAACATGACCAAAAAAGAAATCGTTAAAGAAGGGATACGATTGAATGCACCCTTTGAGTTAATTCACAGCTGCTATTTGGATGGAGACAAAAACTGTGGAAAATGCGAATCTTGTAAAAGATTAAAAAGAGCTTTAAAATTAAATGATAGAAATGATATTATTGACAAGATTTTTATATAGGCGGATATTATGGAAATATTTTTTACGGATGAAAACATAAAATATACAGGCGAACAATTAGCACCGCATTGGATTTATAAGAAATTTAATATTATGGGGAATGCCGCTATTGCATTTATAGGTGAATGCGAAGTTAATCTTAATCACATGGTTGATATTGAAGATGTTATTAATAATGAGCCCATTTACAGTAAAAAAATGCTTAGTATTATAGAAGAAAGCTTCGATTCTACGCTTATTGAAACCGTATATAAACAAAGACTTCTGGTTAATATAACCAAAGAGTTAATTGAAAAGAATTATCCTTCTGTCAAAATAATAAGAAGCGGTGATGATTTATATGTAAATAATAAAAAATTATCTGTATCTATAGCAACAAAATCTATAACATCAACCCTGATACATTTTGGATTAAATATAATCGCAGAAGGAGCTCCTGTTAAAGCTTCCGGCTTATTAGATGATGTCGGGGTAAAAGATATAAAACAATTTGCACTTGATATACTTTCCGAGTATAAAAATGAAACAGCTGACATAAAATTCGCCGCTTCAAAAGTAAGAGGAGTTATATAATGACTGATGAACCCAATAATATTCCGATAAGAAAAAAAAGAACAAAAAACAAGAAAGGTTTTGGTTATTTATATTTATTTGCATTTGTCTTTTTAATTGCGCTTGCAGGTTTGTCATATGTTGTCAATGCTTATTCTCCTGATGTTGATGTAACAATCGGGAATAATGAGTCTTTAACATTGAGCGAATCAGATATGGAGGTTGAAATTAAGTCAGTAGATGAAAGATTAAAATGGATACAAATGGAAGATGAAATGCCTACTGTTGCACTTAGAAATTCAGAAAAAAAGTCTTCAAAAAAGAAAGAATATGATAATTATACAATGAGTGAAAGTAATACCTTAAAAAATGATAAACTTGAAGATAAGAAAACAAAAAAAATTCCGGTTCCTTCTATAGAAGATATACAATCTCAAAAAGCTGATTTTAAGCTTGCAGTTGTTCCTCATAATCCTGTTGTTCCCAAACCAAAACCCTTATTTACAAAGGTATACTTAGGAAGCTATACAACAATAGATGAAGCAATGTCTATGCAAAGTAAAATTTCTAAAGAATATGCAGACTTAAATCCTTTTATTAAAGCTGTTCAAGATTCTTATATAGTGCAGATAGGTTCCTTTTCTGAAGAAGAACGGGCACAAGAGCTTGTTTCTAACCTCAGACGTCACGGCTATAATCCTAAAATAAGTTATGAAAAATAAAAACCGGTCTTTTAAGTGACCGGTTATAATGGTTAGTTTTGGTTATTTATTTTTAGCCTACACCTGAGTATTTAGGTGTTGCATTTTCTATAGCATCTCCTTCAGCCTGTTCAACAGATTCAAGTTGTGATTGAGCTGCGGTTAACTGAGTTTCAAGTCTTTTTTGCTGTAAATCAAGCTGATTTTCTTGAGCTTCCAATTGTTTTTCATATACTTCTGCATATTCTGTACTGCAAGCACTATTTAGTAATTCTGCAATTGATTGAAGCTCTTCTTCGCTATAACCGTTATCTACAGCCAAGTCACCAATTGTACTTATTGATGTTGCTGCTCCGCCGTCTGCATCATCTGTATTTTCATATGCCTCAACACCTTCTAAGAAGTCAACGTAATTGGATAAATTTGTCGGATCTGCTGCAATCTCGTCTATTGTAACTGAACCGTCTGCTACGTTTGCGGATAAATTTAATAAACTTTGTTTTTGCTGCGTAATGTTATCGATTTTTTGATTTAATTCATTAACAAGATTTGTGTAATAAATCTTACGTCTTGCAAATAATGCATACCCCATAACTAACCTACCTTTTCTAAGTTTTTATTTACTAACCACATTTATATAAAAACATTTTAAAAACATAAATTGCCTGTTCGTATTGATACAAATGCCTTTTAAGGTAAAATATCCCTAAAAAGCAATAATATCAATGCTTTAACTCGATTTGCAGGACAAAACAATATATATTTACTGAATATTTAGCACTTATAATATATTGAAAAAATATATCATTTATATATAAAAAAATATTTTTTTACTATTTACAAAACTTAATATTAAATCTTATTAAATCTTTTCTGACTTCTTTTTATACATGATAAAGCCGGTAACACCAATGATAATAACCGGTATATTTGCGGCGAGAAAGGGTGATATTGTACCGTTATACCCCAAAGAAACTGAAAATGCCCTTATAATATAATAACAAAATATAATTGCAATGCTGAATAAAAAACCTCTGTTATGTCGTACTCTTGGCGGTGTTAATGCAAGCGGAATACCTATAAGTACAAAAACAATTGTTATAAGAGGAAAGGAGAATTTTTCCCAAAAACAAATTTGGTATTTAGGACGCACATCGGGCGGTAAGTCGGATTTTTTTTCGCCTAAATATGGAAGAAGCTGCATAAAGTTTAAATCAGAACCGTCATTTTTTTTATCCAACTGCTTTTGTATATCAGTACCAAAGTCAACAATTGTTTTTTCAATCCAAGAAGTGTTAAGAGTTTTACCTTCTTTCGATATAGTGTAAACAGAGGCATTATCAAACTGCCAGCCTTCCAAAACAGATGTGCCTGTTTTTGCTTGAAGTATCTGAACCTTATTTGGCTCTGATAAATCGAGTATTGAAACATTTGAAAACTGCTTATCTTCACATTTTTCCACATAAAAAAGCCGCTTTAAATAATTTCCGTCTTTAAGTTCTTTTATTGAAAAATTTCTTTTCCCCTCGGGAATATTACGCTGAACAAGTGCATAAAGCGCAAGTGTCTTTGATTGGGATGTTGTGATGGGAACAATTGTTTCATTTATGAAAAAAGTAAATAAAGCCATAAATATCGCAAATGCGAATATTGGAGCTGAAAGCCTTTTTATACTTATTCCGCATGCCTTCATAACAGTTATTTCCGATTGAAGGCACATTTTATTAACCGTCATTACGGTTGAAAAAAGTACGCTCATTGGAATAGTCATAACAATTACAGCAGGCAGATTTAATAAAATTATCATGAATGCTATATTTACGGGCATACCGTAGGCAGAAATTTGTTTAATTAATGAAATAAATGTATCCGAGGCAAATATTATAGAAGTAAAAACTACCACGCCAAGAATAAAAACCTCTAAAAGCTGCCTTAATATAAATTTATCAAGTATCCTAAGTTTTAACAGTGATTTCATAAATAAATTTTAGAACAAAAATCGGCATTTTCAAATCATTGTATTAGAATTTTACAGTTTTTCCCAATCTTTAGCAAATTCTTCCAGGGACTCTTTTATCGGTGCATTTTCAATTAAAATTGACTGTATATAATTTGAGCTTAAAGTATTCAATTCCTTTTTGTTCTTTATATTTTTAAGAGGCGGCTGTATTTTATTCAGCTGTTTTGCAGCTGTTACTCTAGCTTTTTCTTGTATATCATCTGATGCCTTTTGAAAATATTCATCATTCAGTGCTTCTTTGTTTACGGGCAAAACGGGGGTTAATTTTGCAAATTCAAGTTGATTTTCTTTATTAGTGAGAAACAATGCAAACTTTAGCGCATTTTCTTTATGTTTTGCTCTTTTTGGGATGATAAAATTCATAAGTGAATAATCATAAAGACCCGTATCTCCTGTCAATTGAGGCAGTACAACTGTTTTGTTATAAACAGAAGGCGCATTTTCTTTAATCATATTTAAAAAATTTCCGCCCGTAACAAGAAAAATTAATTCGCCCGACATATATTTTTCAAGCGCATCTCTGTGAGTTTGAGTAATACTTTCTTTCGGTATGAGATTATTATCATACAATCTTTTAAATTCTTGATATATAGCTTGACTTTTTTCGCTTCTGAGAGAAGACGGAGTATTTATATTATATTTATTTAAAATTTTTAGAATTGTATCATTTTCGCTAAAATTAAGCATTGTAATGCAGGTTCCTTTTTCAGGGTGTATTTTAAAAAGCTCATCATAAGTTTTAGGCGGATTCTTTATATTTAACTTGTCACTGTTATATAAAGTAATTGCAGATGTAGCATAAAAAGGTATACCAAAAAATTTGTTGTCATATTTTAATGTCTCTAATAAAGAAGGAAGGTACTGTTTTAAATTTGATATATCGATTTCTTCAAGCACATTTTTTTGAGCCAAAAGCAATGAGAAATCAGGAGTTAAATTTACCAAATCAGGAGGATTATCCGTTAAGACAGCGGCAAGTATCCTTTTCTCACCTTCTGAATAAGGAACATCCACCCATTTTATTTTTATATCCGGATTTTCCTTCTCAAATTGGTAAATAATATTATTTATATAC
>JAJQHF010000009.1 GCA_021199975.1 Candidatus Gastranaerophilales bacterium | reverse complement strand
TTTAAAAAGAGAAGATAAAAATTATATTTCTCCGAATACTTGTAAAGCATTTGGAATTAAATTTCCAAAAAATGAATATTTAACGTCTTTAAGATATACAAGAGACGGATATTCAGATGAAGCAGCCCGCAAATTAACAAAAGCCTGGGAAAGTCTCTCAGATGAAGAAAAAGAAAGAAGAATTAACCAACTTTTATCCGCTCAGAAAAATATTTCACCCGAACAAAAGGAAAGACTAAGAAAACAGCGTTCGGAGTGTATGAAAAAACATTGGCAGGAAATGTCATGTGCTGGGAAAACAGCTTATATAGAAAAACTTAAAGCCGGCGGACAGGAACAAAGTATTATAATGGTTAGAGCATGGAATAAATGTCCGCAGGTAAGAAAAGATTTGTCAATGCATTTGAGAGAAGCTGATTTTCATAATACCGAAAAAATAATATATTCCGATAAACCTTTAAGTGCTGCAATGTCTATAATTATGACAGAATTTTGGAAAAATATCCCGAACATGCCGAATCACTAGGTGAAGCAATAATTAAAGCAAGAAATGAAATTGAAGATGCAAAAGAAAATGGAAATTATGATAAATATATTGAAGAAACTTTGGAAACAAGTAAAAAAATAAAAGCTGAAATAAAAGCTCAAGCGAAGGCAGATATGAAAGCAAAACAACGTGAAAAAAATACAAATATGCAAGTTGATTCAGAACCTGTTTCGGAAGAAAATTCAGATGATATAGAAATCTCATTTCCGCTTGCACAACAAATGGCACTTGTCTCTTTACGAAAAATACAACCATATTTTCCAGAAAAATATCTGATTGAAGAAAGTTTTATATGTGCCAAAAAAATGATTAATCCGGAATATGATATAACAGAAGATAAAAATAATTCAATGCCTGCCTATTATGCGATTCTAAATTCATTATATTTATGTACTGATGATAAAGCAACAAAAGAATACTTAACTCTTGCGAACAAAAATGATATACAAAAAATCTGCACTGAAATATACAGCGGAAATATGAATCCTATTATTAATAAATTTGGAAAAGATAATGTTTTATGTTTTTCAAAACAGCCAGATCAAAAAATAACAGATAAAAAATATGAAAGTTATATAAAACCGTTAACAGACTTTGAAATAAAAAAAATAAAACAAATATATCAAAACAGAATAAATGAAGATTGTTTAAAGCCTCAAAACGGTTATTTAAGAGAACTTTTAAACATTGCTAAAGTTCCTGATGTCAATATCTGTACAAACCTGATATTACAATATGGTAATCACAAATTCCTTAATTCATTTTTTAATATGTGTAACAATCCCAACGAATTTACGAAAAATATTATGAGCCAATATCCTTATCCTAAAAAATGGATAATATAACACAGTAGAATAAATAAATTGTAATTTGGTGCCGCATTCTGTCACCGGCTGTTTTTGATTTTCCTTTTTTAATTGCTATATCCGGTTTTTTAATTCTCTTTTCCATATAAGCAAAAAATATACAGCTAAAATAAGATATACAAGCCACATTAATACTGTTGCAAGGCAATTTGAACCTCTTATATATGCAAAAATCCACATTATTAAAGACATTAAATTAACGAAAAACCATATATACCATTGTTCAATACACCTTTTAACCGTTAAAAACTGTCCGAGTATTGAAAAGACTGTTGTTGTTCCGTCAATATAGGGATTTAAATCTCCTGTTATTTTTAAACAGAATGAAAGTATTAAAGATAATATGAAAGCGGTTGTAAAAAATAAAATTCTTTCTTTTTTTGTTAATTGGGTTTTTATTATTTCTCCCGTTTCTTTTTTTAAATGTTTTTTCCATTTAAAAATCCCAAGTATTTCCATGGGGAGATAGTATAAAGAGTATAATATTAAATTTCCGTAAAAGCCGTTAATAAAAGAAAGGTATGAATAGCAAAGTGTTCCCGTAATACCTATAAAATAACAGGAAATTTTTCCTTTTCCCGCCAAAATAGTATAACCTATTCCGCATACGGCTGATACAAGCGCTATTTTACTGTCGTTTAAAGATATTGATATAATGATAATTACAATAACAGTTAACGGAAATAAAATCTTTTCATACTTTCCGAAATTTTTAAGTTCGGATTTAATTAAATTTACTATTTTCATAAAAAAATTATAAGATAAAATGTAATTTGTTTTAATATATTATTTTTTTTTACTTTTGTTTGTTGTCTGCTTTTATATAGAGAAATGAAAATAAACAACGATACAGCAAATAAATATAGTCCGAGTTATAAAGGAATATGGAATAATAAGGCTTTATTAAAAGGATTAGAAACAATCTCAGAGCATGGAACAACTTTTGTTGCGGCAACTACTTTAATAATGTCAGCAGGAATAAGACCGATTGCTATTTCCTTAACTCCCGATACAGATAAAAAAAATAAACAATATGCCGTTACAAATTCAATAGCTTCAGGGATAATAAAATTCGGTTTGGTAGAAGCTATTGCATTGCCTGTTGAGAATGCTGTTAAACAAATTGATAAAACCCCCAAACAATATTTAAGTCCTAAAACTGTCAGGAATTTGCAATCTAATGCTAAATCCTTAAAGGAATCAAGAGTTTATAATTTCGCAACACAATTATTAAAACAGAGCAGCGGATTTATAACCGCTATACCGAAATCTGCTCTCACTGTTGCATTAATTCCACCTCTTATGGATATTTTGTTTAACAGAAAAAAAGAAAATAATAAGAAAGAAAAAGGAAAAGAAATTTCTGCATATAATACGTATAATCCTGTATTTTCTCCGAATTTTGATAATAATAACGGAAATACCCCTTCTTTTAAAGGTGCATTATCAAATCAAGCGGCAAAAGGAATAGGAAAAATTTTAAATGCCGATTCTTTTCAAAAATTTGCAAAAAAGTGCAGCGGTAAAGATGCAGATATAGCAAGAAACATGTCAATGGCTACAGATTTATTGCTTACATCTTCTTTTATATATAGAACAAGTAAAAGTGATAAAATTGAACAGGACAGAAAAAAAGCACTGATTGCAAATAATGTAATATCAACAGGTTTAACGCTTTTAGGCGGATACAGCATTGATAATATTATAAAAAAGAATACCGGTAAATTTATTAAAAAATTCTCGGAAATAAATAAAAATGATCCTAAATTGAATAAATATATAGAGGGTATAAATATAGTAAGACCTACTTTAATCTTTGCAGGTTTATATTATGGCATACTCCCGATTTTTTCTACATACCTCGCAGATAAAACAGATAAATTTACAAGAAAAGAAATACAAAAATAAATTATTTATCTTTGTTTTCATCATCTGATGTTTCTTTAGCAATGAGAGCTTTAAGCACCCTTGCTCCTACATACAGAGAAGTTCCGACAGCTATAACGGCACCGACACTGCCCATAAAAGATATAGCAATTGATCCTGCCAGTGCTGCTGCTAATATACCTATTTGAAAGGATGTTGAGGCTTTATCCTGCAATTGTGCTTCTTGTCTTGCAATGGCGCTCATATCCGGCTTTGACTCTTTTACAAGTTGATCCTGCGTAAAATTATTCATTGATGAGAAGGTAGGATTTTGTGTTGTGACATTATCCGAAAACAACTTTGGCGCTAATGCTTCAAGTTTTGCTACCTGTGCTTTAACTTCATACAAATCTTTTGTGAGCTGTTTATCCATAACAACTCTATCCTGGCTTCTTCTATCTTTGCCGGAACGGCGTTCTACCGCTACAGGGATATTCTGTTGTCTGCGGTCTGAACTTCTTTGATATTGAGGGTAAAGACTTGTTATGCGTTCCATATTTTTATTACTTACTTTCTGATTATTATAATTATAAAAATTAATTTTTTTGCTATTTTATGTTTTTTTTTGTAAACATTTTTTAAATCTATTTATATATTATATCAATAATTAAATTTTTGGTACTTTATAAATATATAAATAAAAGGTATCTTAAAAATGAAAATACTGTCAAATTATATTAATAAACTTCAAAATAATCAGACAATATCTGCCGGCGGAAATGAAAAGCAGACAGTTTCAGGCATGCAAAAAACAACAGAACTTCCTAGTGTTTATACAAACGGTTTATCTCAGGTTAATTCGGATTTACCTGTATCCTATACAAAAACAGGAGAAATTGAAATCCCGGGTTTAAAAGATAAAGCAAGTGTTTTTAAGCTGGCTAACGGACAAAAAGTTATTATCGCTCCCCAAAAAGGTCCTTCTTATATTAAAACGACATATAATGTCGGTTCTATGAATGAAACGGAAGATATCAGAGGTATAAGTCATTTTATCGAACATAATTTATTTAACGGAAGTAAAAATTTAGCCCCTAAAGAATATGATAGAAAAGTTTCAGATTTAGGCGGCAGTACAAATGCATCTACAAGTTATGCATCTACCGATTATTACCTTAAGCTGCAATTAATTAAAGAAAATTCTCTTGAAGATGCAATTATGCTTAATGCCATGCAGACGCAATTCCCGACTTTTCCCCCTGAACAGCTTGATAAAGAAAAAGAACCGGTTAAATCGGAAATTGACATGTATAAAGATGACCCGTGTGATGTTGCAAACTGCAAGGTATTGAAAAACTTATTTAATATTAATACAGAGTCTTCTGATTTTATCTTAGGTACAAAAGATAATATAAATTCATTTACAAGAGATGATGTGCTTGAATATTATAATACCTGGTATACTCCTGATAATGCGGTTACTGTTATTACAGGCGATGTTGATGTTAATGAAACTATAAATCTGGTTTCTAAATATTATAATAAACCATTGGATGTATCTAAAACAAATCAAAGGCATTATGAACCTATTCAATATAATGATAAGCCTGTAAGAGAAGATATTATACTTCCAAATGCAACATCAGCGAATGTAATAATGGGTTTTGCAATTCCGGAAGGTACTTCAAATGAGGACAAAGACAAAATTAAAGTAATGATGTCACTTTTAACAGCGTCAAATTCAAGGCTTTCTAAGGCACTTGATAAATATGGTTTAGAAGTTAGTACAAACACGGAAAAAATGCAAAATAAATCTGACGGAGCAAGTGCAATCATTCTAAACGTTTCTCCAAGAGAAGAACAAATTGAAGATGTTATTAAAATAATTTATGAAGAGTTAACATATTTAGCAAATAATCCGCCTTCTGAAGAGGAGCTGGAAAATATTAAGAAATCTTGGGTTGATTCTGTAAATAATGTTTCCGAAACAACAAGGGGAACAAATTCTATACTTACTGAAATGGCTTTAAATAATGATTATAATTATTTTGAAAATACAATAAAAAATATACAAAATATGACTCCTCAAGATATTTCTGATACCGCAAAGAAATTTTTGGATTTGAATAAAGTTTCAATGTGTGTTTCACACGAAAATACAGCAACGGAGGAAAGCATAAAACATCAGTACAGTTCCGTTGTAAATACGGCAAAAACGGTTTCTTTTGGAGCATCACATAATCCTAAAGAGTCTTTAACCGAAGAGATTGACAAAATTAAATCATTTAAACTTTGTAATAATATTGAAACTTTAACAATTCCCCGAACAAGCGGAACCAATTCATTTATCGGTATGTCTTTTAGTACTGATGAATTAAACTCCGTGTCATCTCCCGCTTTTATGGTTTTAAACGAAATACTTAACAGAGGCAGCAGTTTAACAGATAATGACAGTTATCAAAATATCTTAAATTCAAAAAATATGAGTATAAGCTTTTCAGCAGGCGGTGACGGTTTAGGTGTTGCTTCCGTATTTAATGATGAAAATATTAATG
>JAJQHF010000126.1 GCA_021199975.1 Candidatus Gastranaerophilales bacterium | reverse complement strand
AAATATGATTATTCCAAATTTTTTAAAATAAAAATTGTTTCATTTACATATATCAATAAATCTTCTAATTTTTTATTTAAATTTTCCTTTGTATATATATTGTTAGAGGAGGTATAGGGAAGATATTTCATAGAGGCAAGTCCTTGAGTTCTAAATGCTGCTGTTTCTCTTGCCATTTCTGAAACGGAAATAATTCTGTTATATGAAAGATAATTACTTTCGGGTTTGTCTTTGTACTCTTCTTTTACATATTCAACATTATCAATCAGATTGCTTACAATAGCATTAAACATTTGTATATCTTGATTAGTATTAAGACATTTTCTTAATTTTTCAAGAATTATTATAATGCTGTTAATATCTTTAATATATTTTGTTGTTTTATCTTTTTTTATAATGATGTCAACATAATCTTCGTCATCTCTGGGGATTGGTTTTAATTTTGATTCATTTTGTCTATCAAGTTCTTCTACGGAAAATGGGGTCATAGCTTTTTCACTGTGTTCTTTTCTTAAATAAGAAAATTCCGCTTCTACATCGGGCAGAGTGCCAACATATCCTGCCCCCGTAGTTATAACAGTTATGATAAATAAAAAGATTAAAGTTAGAATTTTATTCATATTTTAATATTATACTGATATTTTTATTAAAGTGAATAAAGTTTATAGATTTAAATAATTAACAAACTTAGGCATAAGAATTTTCCATGCTTCTGCATTCGGGTGTTCATCTTCTTGGGATAAAATGTATTTATCCGAATTTAATTCATCTCCAACTAAGTCATAGCTATCTATAACAATAAAACCGTCATCTTTTAAATCCTGCCAAATTTTGTTATCATATTCTTCATTATGATAGAAGAGTCTTTCCCTATATAACAATATGACAAATTTAACATCAGGATATCTTTTTTGTATTTCTTTTCTGCATTCTTTTATAAGTTCTCTGAATAATAATTCAGGGTTAAATATATTTTTATATTCATACATATCAGTAGAATAAGAATTTTCGTATCTTGCATAACTGTCTTCATAGTTATAATAAATATCAACAGCTTCGGTAAATTTTTTTACTGAAAATAGGAACATTAATTTTGAAAGAATCGGATTAAGCTTATACTCTTCAATTTTATTATGATTTGGAAAGTATCTGACATTAAGTATGTTGGAAAAATTATACATAATTGTATATGGCCGGGGTCTTTGAGCTACTATCCATGTGTAAATAACATATTCAGGCGGTTCCGGCATTTTTTCATATAAATCATCTTGTTTTAAAGCGTATAGAGTATTATTAACAGAACCTCCGCCGACACCATAATTATATACATCTCTGTTTGTTAAATCAGCAAGCAATTGATACGGTCTTTCTTCCATAGGAAGACCGCACCCATCCGCAAAAGAGCAGCCCAGCCACAAAATCCATGGTTTTTTATTTCCACTTTTCTCTCGGGGGGGGGTAATTTCTCTGTTCGCTATATTATTTTTATAATATTTCCCGTAAGAAATTATGTTAAATTTATAAGGAACAAGATAATTATAATTTTCCCGGGTAAATATATTAAATGATACATAAGCTATCAATTCCAACAGAATTGCAGCAACTATAAAAATAAGTATATTAATATATAGTTTTTTAAACATATTACTTATCTTTCTGTATAAACAGAATAATACAACATTTGTTATTTGTACAGATTTTATTTTATGTGCAATAGAGGAACAATAACCCTGTGGTTTAAAATAGTAATTGATTTTTTTATAATTAAATAAGATAATTTAATTATAAAATGGAGGATAGTGTTATTCGTATTCAATCGTTACTGACCGCTTTAATTATTATGGCAGGTATAAGTTCCAGTTCTTTTGCAATGACTGCAGAGTCCAATCAATATTATCATAAAGCCTGTACTTTGGCTGATAACGCACAATATCAAGAGGCTGTTGAAATGCTGAATAAAGCCATTCAGCTATCGCCTGATGATGCGCTTTTATATACGAAATTGGCAGGCATGTATTCGGAACTCGGACAGTGGGGAAATTCTTCGGATGCGTATAAAAAAGCTTTAAAAATCAGACCTAATGATGCTTTTATATATATAAGCCTCGGAAATATTTACGAGCAAATGCAGGATTATAAAAATGCTTATAATTCATACAATCAGGCAATGAAAATTTTTCCCGAATATAAGTACAATTACCTTAATCTTGCAAGTGTAAAAACTCATTTAAAAGAAGATGAAGAAGCTATAAAATACTATCAAATGTTTCTTTCTTATTACCCTGATGCACTTGATGCAAAAGAAAATATGGCATCTGTTTACCTTAGAATGGATAAACCAAAAGATGCTGTTAATATTTATAACGAAATGTATATGAATAATCCTTCTGCATTTAAAGATTATTCAAATTACGGTTTGGCTCTTTATCGTATTTCTGATTATGACAATGCTCAAAGCATATTGCTTAAAGCCATACAAAAAGATGAGAATGATTATGTAGCAAGAGCAAATTTAGCCTATGTATATCTAGCGCAATCAAAAAATGATTTAGCTTTGAAGGAGTTTTCAAAAGTTCTTGAAATTCAGCCTGAAATGAATTCAATCAGATTTGATTATGCAAATCTTCTTGCTGATAAAGAAGATTATAATAATGCGCTGATTCAGTATAATGAATATTTAAAAACAATAAAAGATAATCCTGTTGCATATTTAAATGCAGGTATAATAAACGAAAAAAAAGGCGATTACGAGAATGCCGTAAAAATACTTGAAGAAGGCAGGTCAATAGCGCCTAAAAGTATTGAAATTCAAAAAGAACTTGCAAAATCGTATCATCTTGCAAAAAGATATGAAGAAGCGGTTTCGGTTTATGATTCTTTAATTGCGGCTAATCCTGATAATATTGATTTACTGTTAAATAAAGGAATTGCATGTCATGCTCAAAAAAAATATTCGGAAGCAATAACCATATATAAGTCAGTTTTAGAAAAAGACCCTTCAAATAAAACGGCTAAGGAATATTTACAAAAAGGTTATATTGCGCAGGGTGACAGTCTTTATTCGGAAAAAAATTACAGAAAAGCAGTTCAAAGTTATGAAGCAGCTCTGGCTATGGATACGGATAATCCTTTATTATATATAAATATTGCGAATGCTTATGATAAGTTAGGCGCAAAATCAAAAGCATTAGAATACTATGAACAAGCTATGTCTATATCTCCCGAAAACAGCGAAGTTTTGAATGCCTATGCCAAGACTCTTACAAAATATGATAAAACGGAAGAAGCTAAACTGATTTACGAAAAAGCAATGACGTCAAATAACTCTTCTGACGAGGATAAGTATACTAATTATGTAAATATTGCAGATACTTATTACAAAAATAAAGACTATTCAAAGGCGCTTGAAGAATATAAAAAAGCACTTGAAATAATGCCTAAAGATGAATATATAAATATTAAAATAGGCAATACTTATAAAGGTTTATCGGATTTAACCACGGCAATAAAGTATTATAATACTGCTATAGAAATAAATCCCGAAAATCCTGATTCTTATTTTAATTGCGGTTTGTGTCTTGCTGAATTAAATGATTTGGAAGCCGCAAAAGATAACTTTTCAAAAGTTTTAGAACTTAAAGCTGATTATGCTTATGCTTATTATGCGCTGGGACTTGCATTTGAAAAACAAAATAACCTTCAAAAAGCAATTGAAAATTATGAGGAATTTACAGAATATACGGATGATAAAAATTTAAGAAATAATATTCAAAATAAAATAGATGATTTAAAGAAAAAATTGCAAGGTGCGGCTCCGGTTCTTGAATGAAAAAAATAGTAATAATTCTTTTAATATTTCCTTTAATTTTTTTATGTTCTTTTAAAAAAAAAGAAAAGCCGTATATTATTCTTTCGTCGGGAACAATTTCTCTTGAAAATACAAGAAGGATAGAGAGAGAATTTTTGGTTCAACAGCGCATATACTTTGCTGTAGTTGCTCCTGACGGATTTAAAAATCCCGGGGTCAGACTGCAAATATCAAAACAGGATGAAAAAACTTCAAATTGGGGTTTTACAATTATTCAAAGCCGTGATTTATATTTGGATACCGCTCAAAAAGCTTATAGAGATTATATTTATCTCAGGCGCCCGGGTCGGTATATACTTCAATTTTTTTATTTAAATAATAAGGATTATCCTTTTGCTCATAAGGAATTTTTGGTTCAATAAATGTATAAATATATAAAATTTTATATTCAAATGCTTACTTCATCAAAATATGTCCGAAAGGGAAAATGCAATAAATGCGGCAATTGCTGCAGAAATATTCTTTTATATATTGAAGATGAACCTATTAAAACAGAGGTTCAGTTTGAAAAAGTAAAAGAATGGGAAAAACATTACAATAATTTTTATATATCGGGAAAAAGCGAAACAGGTGCATTACTTTTTACTTGTAAAGAAATAGATGAAAATAACAGATGCAGAGTTTATTTTTTCAGAGGATTGGGATGCAGAATGTATCCGAAAAAAGATACAAAATTTTTAATTAACGGCGGAAAACCTTTGGAAGGATGCGGGTTTTATTTTGAAGCCGATAAAAAGTTTAAAAATTATTTAAAAAAATAATCGTCTAAAAAGTAATTTTACCCATTACAACCGGTTCTTTTGCGCCTGTACATGTAGGTACATTATTGCATTTTTTGTTATATGTATAATACCCCAAATAGGCAAAAGCTATGGCTTCTTTTAGTTTGTTCGGAATACCGAAATCTTCATGAGTTTTTATTATAAGCTCGGGCATAAGTGTTTTCATATAACTTATTAATGTTTTATTATATGCGCCTCCGCCGCCTAAAACCATTTCATCAATATTTGTTTTTGGGAAAATATATTGTTTGTAAGAATTTATAATTACATTAGCAGTTAATGATGTTATTGTTGAAATGATATCATATTTATTTTCAGGTGCGGTTTTATATATTTCTTCCGCATATATATCATTAAACAGTTCACGCCCTGTTGTTTTTGGGGGCGGAATTAAAAAATACGGTTCTTTTAACAGTATATTCAGCCATTTATAATCAATATTTCCTTTTTTTGCAAGCTCACCGTCTTTGTCAAAAGGCAAGCCGAACAGTTTATTTACAAAATAATCAATCAACATATTTCCGGGACCGTTATCAAATGCAAATATCTCACAGCTGTTTGACAGAACGGTAACATTTGATATTCCGCCTATATTTTGTATTAACCGATTTTTTTTTGTTCCGAATAATATTTTATCTGCAAACGGAACTAAAGGAGCGCCTAAGCCTCCTGCCGCCATGTCTTTTGTTCTGTAGTCACCGATTGTCATTATTCCTGTTTTATGAGAAATTACCGATATATCACCGATTTGCAGTGTGCTTTTTGTTTTAATTCCAGATAATTCATGCTCGATTGGGATGTGAAATATTGTTTGACCATGGGAAGAAATAAAATCGACACTTTCAGGTCCTATTTCAGCCTTCTTTAGCAGCAGATTTGCACATTTTGCAAATAACTCTCCGATAACAAAATTCATAAAACATACATCACTTACGTTCCCGTTATTATTTGCCAAATTGAGTAATTTTTCTCTTACTTGCTCAGGGTATTCAAGTGAATAATTATCTATAATTTTAAAAGATAAATCCTTATCATATATTTTTAACAGGCAAGCATCGATTGCATCAACCGATGTTCCTGACATTATTGAAATTATTGTTTTATAATTCTTCATATAAAAATTATACGTCTTTAAATTAAATCGGAAAAGATATAATCTAGTGTCGCATTCTGCCGCCGGCTCCTCGCCGCCGTCAAAATGCTCACCT
>JAJQHF010000094.1 GCA_021199975.1 Candidatus Gastranaerophilales bacterium | reverse complement strand
TCAGATAAATATTATATTTTAAAAAACATTTTTAAATAATGAAATTATAGAAAATTATGGAATGAGATTTTATTAGGAAAAACAATAGAAAAATTTTTAAACAAGTTAATAAGATGGTAAAAACAAGAACAAATAAATACTATTTTAAACACCATAATAAATTTGATTCAACTGTGAAAACTTTTGATCATTAAAACAGCAAATCTATAATAGAAGCGGAATTTTTGTAAAAAAAACACCTTAAAGGTGCTTTTTTAATGGTGGGCCATCCTGGACTCGAACCAGGGACCTTACGCTTATCAGGCGTACGCTCTAACCACCTGAGCTAATAGCCCATTTTGTCTATTATTAATTTATAAAGAAAAGAGATTTTTACCTTTGTCTTTTACTGTTTGTCCTCTCTCCTCTGTTTCTAATAATCACATAAACATTTTTGAAAATCAAGTATTAATCTTCACTTAATGGTCTTAATAAAATAATTGAATTTAAATTTAATTGAAGAAAATCGTGAGTTTCTGCTTTTCTATTTGGAAATTCTCTATGTACAACTTCGCAATTCTTTATTGCAACAAACCTTTTTGAACCGTTCAATATATCAGAAAGAACTCTATTTTTTCTTCCTGTTTTTGGCATAAATACATTACCTTTTATTTGGTAATCCTTCGTTATTACAAGAACCCTTTCAGACCAAATTCCGGTAATAAAATTATTATTTTCATCTGTTATATTTTCATCGTACATTTATTAATACCCTTTCTTACGAATATGACTGAAACAGAGGTAAATATAGAGATAACGCAAGGAAACATACAATTACCCCGATAAATATTAACAAAATAGGTTCAATTAATTTACCTATTGTATCAATAATTAAATCCAACTGTTGATCTATGTGCTGCACACATTGTATCATCAACTCACCTAAACGACCTGACTGTTCCCCTGTTGAAACCATAAATAAAATCATTTTAGGAAATAGATTTGCAGCCTTTAATGATTCCGATAAGTGAGCACCTGCCTGCATTTTTTTGATTGATATCTTTATAGAATCCTGCATTACAGAATTTGATAAAGTCGTTCTAGACAAATACAAACAATCTATAATAGGAATACCGGCATCATAGGCAATTTGCAATACCGTTAAAAAGTTAGAAAAAGAAGATGCTTTTATTAACTCAGAAATTAAAGGTATCTTCAGCGAAATTTCATCTATTTTTCGTTTAGAAGGTTCCCATTTAAACAAATACATACCTGTAAATATAATGACAGCAATACCAATCGGAATTGCAAACCACTTATCTTTAAGAAATTCACCGGAATCAATACAAAATTGAGTAATAGCAGGCAGCGATTTACCTTGCTGGTCAAACATATCTTTGAATGCAGGAAATACAAACATTAACATAACTAAAACTACGGCAATTGCTAATATTACAACGAAAATAGGATAAGTTAAACAAGATATAACTTTACCTTTTATATCACCCTGCTTTCTTAATAGCTCAATTAAACGTTCAAAAGTTTTATCCATTTCACCGGAATCTTCACCGGCTTTTGCCAAACCAATATAAACCTGACCGAATAAATTAGGATATTTAGAAATTGTATCAGATAATGTATAACCGGCAATAACTTGCCTCTTTATTTCCTGAGCAAGCATTCTGACTTGTCTTGAAGCCGCATCTTTTTCAATAAAAATCAAACTTTCAATAATAGGTAATCCGGCTTTATTCAAAGTTAAAAAAGTTTGCGTAAAGTCAATCTTTTCTTTTAAAGAAAGAGATTGCAAAACAGCTGTTTTAGAGGCAGATTTTTCCACACCGGAGGAAGTCGAAATACGGATATTTTTATACCCCATATTCTTGACACGGACTTTAGCTTCTGTCTCTGATTTAGCATCAATCCTGCCTTTTACGGCTTGACCATTCCATTTTTCAGCTTCGTATTCATATCTCATTTGTTCTTATTCTCACTCCCTTACAGGTCCCAATACACGAACAAACTCGGATATTGTAGTTTTTCCATCTATAATATGTTTTAAACATGCTTGCTGCAAAGTATTCATACCTGCACCAACTGCAGCTTCTTCAATTTCAATATCATGAGCACCTTGTGAAATCAATTTTTTTATTTCTCTTGAAATAGGCATTATTTCATACACACCAAGACGCCCGGTATATCCTTCATAATTACACTTACTACAGCCCTTCGGTTGATAAACAGGTGTTTTCATAAATTCTTGAATTTCTTTTTCTCCGCCAGCAATTACAAGTTCAGCTTCTTCTCTTGAAGGAAAATATTCTTTTCTGCAATGAGGACATAAATTTCTTACAAGACGCTGTGCTATAATTCCTATTAAAGTAGAAGAAACAAGATAATCTTTAGCGCCCATATCTATTAACCTTGTAATTGTAGAAGCAGCTGAGTTTGTGTGCAGTGTAGACAATACAAGGTGACCCGTTAATGCGGCAGATATCGCTGTTTCTAATGTTTCAATATCACGAATTTCACCTACTAATATAACGTCAGGGTCTTGTCTTAATATTGCACGCATACAAGATGCAAATGTAATACCTGCTTTAGCATTTATTTGGGATTGGTTAATACCGTCAATCTTAATTTCGACAGGGTCTTCAATAGTGGTAATATTAATTTTTTCATCATTTATTGCCTTTAATAAGGTATATAACGTAGTTGTTTTACCTGAACCGGTAGGACCTGTAGTTAAAATAATACCGTTCGGTGCGCTTTCCATTTTTTTTATCAATTCAGTATCTTCTTTTGAAGCTCCGACAATGACCATTTCTTCTTTAGAAGATGCCATAGACACAGCGGGCGCTAAAATTCTTATTACCATTTTTTCGCCGTCGCCTACCGGAAGGGTATTAATTCTGAAGTCATAATCCCTGTCATTATATGTCATGGAGAAAGAACCGTCCTGAGGTCTTCTGTGTTCCGCAATATTCATTTTGGATATTACCTTTAAACGGGTCAATATTGCTGATTCCGTTTTCTCCGGAAGATTTAACGCAACCCTAAGAATACCGTCTTTTCTGTATCTGACAACATAGCCGTCTAAACGAGGTTCAATATGAATATCACTTGCTTTCATATCAATACCATCAGAAATTATTTTATTTACAAACTTAACAACAATATCAGAATCATCTTTTAACTCTCTTTGAGCCTGTTCAAAAAGAGTTTCTTCCCTTTCATTTGCCAATGCTTGTTTTTTAATTTTTTTGATTATTTTACTTGTAGCTTTCTTATTCTCATTGAAATATTTTGAAAGACACATTATAAATTCATAATGAGTAAGAATTAAAATTTTAGGCTGCAAGCTTGTAAAAAATACAATATTATTTATTACATTTTTATCATTGGGATTTACCATTCCTACAACAAAATATTTATTATCACAGCTGATAGGAAGAACTTTACTTGATTTAATAAAATCCTCTGGCAGCATACCAAGAACTTCATTAGAAATATTCAGCTGTTCGGACGTAACCGTTTCCATATTATACTGAGCGGACAGTGCTCTTTTTAGGTTATCTAAAGTTATTATATTTTTTTCTACTAAAGTTGTACCTAATGGAACATGATTTTTCTTTGAATCAATCAAACTTTCTTGAAGTTCCCTGCCGGTAACATATCCCATTCCCATTAAAATTTCACCAAGTCTTTTAGAAAAATACTTGTTATCAGGATTTGCGCCTTCGGGCATTTCAATAGGATTTTCAGATAGATTAATCTCCTCTTCTTCTTCAAAATCGTCATTGTTATCATATTTTAAAGAAATATTACCATTTGAATTTTGAGGTTTTTCAACAATATCTGCATTTTCTTCATTTTTCACAGAATTTTCTGCATTCGTTTTTTCTTCAATATAATTAATTACAGCTTGAAAATCAGAATCATTAATACTTTTAAAAACAATATTATTGTTATTAAGTATAGATGCAACACGTTCTTTAACATATTCTTGATTTATTTGCTGAATTGTTAAAATGTAAACAGAACCTTTTGAAATTGAAATAGGAATATAAAAATTTGCACTTAAATCACTAATATCAAATTTTGATATTAGTGAAAAGTCCATTACTGATTTTATTCTATCTAAAAATGAAGAAGGCATTGTTTATTTTACTTTCTATAATTCGGCAACATCCTCGGAATCTTTTATTATTCTTGGTGTAATCATTATTAGCAACTCATCTTTTGTTATAGATTTTGCTTGATTTCTAAAGAAAAATCCAATTATTGGAATATCACCCAAAATAGGAATTTTACTTACTGTGTCACTTTCATTTTCTGTAATCATACCGCCAAGAAGCAATGTCTCTTCATCTTTTATTCTTATACTTTTTAATTCAAGATTATGTCTTTGAAGTAATGTAGCTGCGGTGTAAGGTGTACCGTAATATGTATCCATTACATCTCTTAATACAGACGAATAATCCGGTTTAATATCCATAGAAACATATCCATCAGGACTGATAAAAGGAGTCACCTCAATTTTAATACCGTTATCTTCTCCGATTTCAAATGTTTTTTGAACTGAATTTGAATCAGAGTATCCGTTACTGCTTAAAATTTGAACGGTTGTAGATTCAATATAATCTTGAGTCAAGTCAATTGTAGATTTTTTACCGTTAGTAATTACAATTTTCGGGTTAGCAAGCATTCTTGCTTTACTGTTTGAGATCAAATAAGAAATTTCCTGAGTTAAAGAATGGACAGCAGAACCGCTGCTCGGACCATGCCAGCTGTATGCATTTGAAGAAACACCATTCGTACCGTCAAAAGACAAGGTTAAATGTTTGCCTGCATATAGCCAATTATTGTTAAATTCTTTTGAACCTTCCTCCGATAAAGAAATGATTGCAATTTCAAGATAAGCCTGAGGCTGTTTTCTGTCATTTTCCAATATGAAATCATTCACCATTTGAACCTGCTGTTCGCTTCCGCCCATCATAGTGAGAGTACCCAATTCCTGCTGAACATATAACGTCATAGTTGGCTTGGATTGATAAGAAGTGATATTTCCTGTTGTAACTCCACTTGTAAGAACACATGCAACCGTTCCGCCGCCTATCGTACCTTCAGCCGCCTTTTCTGCCGAAGATTGGCTTTTTAATGACGCATTTAATTTTGAAACATATGCTCCGTTGCTTGAACCAGGTACACTTCCTTCAAACGGAAGCTGGAATAAAGTTTGACAAATCATTTTTGCCATTTCAAACGGGGTTGTATGATTTACTCTATATGTTGTCATTAAAGGTTTTCTGTCAAATCTGTCAACAATTTTTTTAGCTAACTGGTAATCATTATCCGTACCGAATACCAATAATTCATTTTTTTCGGCATTAGTTGAAACTATAGGACCGTAAGAAAGCCCCGGGGTATTTAACCCAAATACATTTGTATTCAAAAATTGAGCTAAATAAGCCGCATCTGAATATTTAACAGGGATAACCATAATATTATCTTTGGTTAAGTTTAATTTTTCAGCATTTTTAGTAGAAACAACTAAAATAGTTTTATCTTTTATTACATAAGTTAAATCAGTCATTTTCATAACCATTTTAAATGCATCTTCAAGTTTTACGTCTACCAAATCAAGAGTAACTGTTCCTGTAGCGGAGGAGTGAAAAACAATATTCAATCCTGCTTTATCCGCAAACATTCTCAAAACTTGCTGAACATCAGTGTTTCTCAAACTTAAAGTTATCAATTGTCCGTTATCATTAAAATTTACATTACCCGATAAATTAATTTTATTCGGAGATGAATAATCCGTTCTTACCGCAGGTTGACCCAAATCATATACAAGAGGAGCCGCAATTGCTAAATTATAAGCCAATATTGACACACAT
>JAJQHF010000008.1 GCA_021199975.1 Candidatus Gastranaerophilales bacterium | reverse complement strand
GATTATTGTTTATTATGCTTTTAAAGAATTAATTAATTCATTTATGGTTTTTTCCTGAACAGAGATTTCTTCAATTCTGTTTTTAGTTTGTTCTATTAATTCAGGTTTCGCATTTGCCATAAATTTTTCGTTATTAATTCTTGTAGTTAAGCTGTTTTTTTCATTTAAAAGCTTTTCAAGTTTTTTATTCTGTCTTTTTACTTCTTCATTTAAATCAATCAAACCCGCTAAGGGAACAATTATCTTAGAGTTGCTTACAACTGCTGAAGCTGACTGTTTTATGGTTTTATGGCTTTCATCAACATATTTTATATTTTCGACCCTTGCCAAACGGTGAATGTAAGCTTCAACTTTTTTAAATACTTGTTCTTCTTGTTTTCCCGAAAGAATTTCTATATCAACTTTGGAGGAAACGGGGATATTAAAACTCTGTCTTACGTTTCTTAATGATTTAATTGTTTCAAATACAAGTTCCATTTGTATATTTTCTTCAGAAAATTTGAGCTTTTCTTCATATACGGGAAAATCCGACAGCATTATAGCTTTGACATCGGTATTTTTAGGCAGCAATTGCCATATAGATTCTGTTATATGCGGCATAACGGGATGCAGAAGCCTTAAAGTCATATCAAGAACATAACGTAAAACTCTTTGGGTATTAAGTTTTAAATTTTCATCCTGCAGCTGAATTTTAGCTGTTTCAACATACCAATCGCAGAAAGAATTCCAGAAGAAATCATACAAAGTGTGGGCGGTTTCGCCTATTCTGTAATTTTTTATATTTTCATTTGTTTCTTTTGCCGTTTCATTCAGTTTGTTTAAAATCCACTTATCTGCAAGAGTTAAGTTATCAAAATCAATATCTTTATTATCGATACCGTTAAGGTTCAACAAAACAAATCTTGAAGCATTCCAAATTTTATTGGCAAAATTTCTTCCGTATTCAAATTTTTCATCACTAATTTTAATATCCTGACCGCCGTATGTGCAAAGCGAAGTAAGCGTAAATCTTAAAGCATCGCAGCCGTATTTATCGATGATACCTACGGGGTCAATAGTATTGCCTTTTGATTTAGACATTTTTTGACCTGATTCATCACGAATTAATCCGTGGATATAAACGGTAGAGAACGGGGCTTTTTTAGTAAATTCTTCTCCCATTGTAATCATTCTTGCGACCCAAAAGAAAATAATATCAAATCCTGTTACAAGTGTAGAAGTAGGATAGAATTTTTTAAAGTCCTCCGCATTGGTATTGGGCCAGCCCATTGTAGAAAAAGGCCAGAGTCCTGAGGAAAACCACGTATCAAGAACATCAGAATCCTGCGTATATTTAGACGGGTCAGGATTTTGTTTTGCAACAACCATTTCTCCGGTTTCGTTATTATAATATGCAGGTATTTGATGTCCCCACCATAATTGTCGTGAAATACACCAATCACGTATATTTGTCATCCAGCCGAGATAATTTTTTGTCCAGCGTTCGGGTACAAATTTAATATCTCCGTTTTCTACGGCTGCAATTGCAGCTTTTGCAAGCGGTTCCATTCTTACAAACCATTGTTCGGATAATAAAGGCTCAATTGTAGTATTACATCTTTGGCATTTGCCTACATTATGCTCTATCGGTTTAATTCGGACAAGGCGGTTATTATATTCAAGAAGTTCAACCGTTCTTTTTCTTGCTTCTTCCCTTGTCATACCCTGAACATCCACATGCACTTCACTGCAATGTTTCATTTTGCCTTCTTCATCTATAACCCAAATAGGTTTAAGGTTGTGTCTTTTGCCTACTTCGTAATCATTAGGGTCATGTGCGGGTGTGATTTTTAAAGCACCTGTTCCGAAATGTTTATCAACGTATTCATCAGCTATAATAGGAATTTCTCTGCCCGTTAGAGGCACAAGAACCGTTTTCCCTATTAAATCTTTATATTTAAAATCAGTAGGATTAACAGCTACGGCAGCATCACCGTATATGGTTTCAGGTCTTGTTGTCGCAACAACAATTGCACCTTGTTCATCTTTTAACGGGTAGCTTATTTCCCATAAATTACTTTTTTCTGTTTCGTAATCCGTTTCAATATCGGATATGGCGCTTTGACAGCGGGGACACCAATTAACAATGTATGCGCCTTTATATATCAAATCTTTTTCATAAAGCTTTACAAAAACTTCTTTTACCGCTTCCGAACAGCCTTTATCAAGAGTAAATCTTTCTCTTGAACGGTCAAATGAAGCACCTAGGCGTTTAAATTGATTTAAAATGGCGCTTTTATGCTCGTTAGCCCATTCCCATGTAAGTTCAACAAATTTTTCTCTGCCTAAATCAAAACGGGTCTTATTCTCTGCTCTTAATTTTTTTTCAACAACATTTTGTGTCGCAATGCCGGCATGGTCGGTTCCGGGCATCCACAATGTTTCATAGCCCGACATTCTGTGATATCGTATAAGAATATCCTGCAATGTACCGTCTAATGCGTGTCCCATATGCAGCACCCCCGTAACGTTCGGAGGAGGGATTACTATTGAGTATGGCTCTTTTGCTGAGTCAGCATTTGCTTTAAAGCATTCATTTTCCTCCCAAAACTTATAAATTTTTTCTTCTGTTTCTTTTGCATTATAAACGGTAGGTAAATCTTCAATTTGTATCGAGTTCATTTTCTTGCCCTTCAAAAATAACTTTTTTATAATACTATTATCCGATATAAATTTGAAATTTAAAGGAATTTAAATGAAAAAAATATTTAATCCGAAGTTTTATTCTGACTCACTTAAAAATTTTTTTAGGTACAAAGTTGTTCATGCGGGTAAAATATTAATATTTAATCTGTTCTTAATATGTGTAATTGTTGTTATTATTGAATTTGTTTGTGCCGCTCTTTTATATAATGAGTTTAACGGAGAAATGAATCTTAGTATAATTCGTCATACGGATAATTTTTTTCATAATTATTATCCGAGAGCATTTAATATTGATAAATATAGTGAGAAATATTTTATTCGGGAGGATTTCAGATTTCCGGCAGGATTACAATACCTCAAAAATACCCCCCCCGAAATAAATCGGCTGTTTTTGATTATAAATCTCCGATAGTCTTAATAGGTGATTCTTTTACTTACGGAAAATTTTTAGAAGATAATGAAGCATTCCACAGTGTTTTATCAGCAGCCACACACAGAACGGTTTTTAACATTGGTTTAAATGGAGCTTCACCAAGAGAAATGTTGTATATTCTCCGTAATGATGAATTAAGAAATATATTGTTAAGATCTGATAACGAGGCGGAATATGTTATTTATACCTACATTTTCGACCACAAAAAACGATTATTTTTAAATTATAGATATAAGGTTCCCCATTTCAAAATAAAGAAGAGCTCAGGCATTAAACATTTAGAATATATAAAACCTATTTATAACTCTTATGCTTATTCTTATTTCAGAGTTTATTCAAAATTACTAGAAAAAAGCCTGCAAGACCTTTTATGTCTTTATATAGATGAAATTCATTCAGAGGTGAAAAAACATTTCAGTTACGACGGAAAGCCCGCAAAATTTGTTATATTGGTTTATGAGGACGATGATACTATTGATTGGGAAAAAATCAGGGAAAAGGGTATTATAGTTATAAATCCGCATGATATTTTGGATATAGATATAGATGAACCCGAATACAGATTTCCTGACAGTCACCCTAAGGCAAATGCCTGGCAAAATATCGTACCTGCGCTTATTAAAGAACTAAATCTGATGTAATGTCTTTTTTAAATAACATTATCAGAAATTACAACGGGAACTTGTCTGTCTAACGCATCGGGAAGGATATAATCAGTTGAAAGTTCATCTTCTTTCACCATTGAAGCTAGTGCAAAGGCACAATTAATTTTTATTTCATTTGTTATCTTTTTAATATTATGCTTTAGAACTCCGTTAAATAACCCCGGGAAAACCAATGAATTATTTATTTGGTTTGGGAAATCGCTTCTTCCTGATGCGGTTATAAAAGCACCGAATTCTTTTGCTTTATCCGGCATGATTTCAGGTGTCGGATTAGCAAGCGCAAAAACTATTGCATTTTTATTCATTGATTTAATCATTTCTTCATCCAAAAGATTTGGGGCGCTTAAACCTATAAAAACATCGGCATCCTTAATCCCTTCTCTTAAAGAACCTTTAAAGCAGTTTTTATTTGTATAATTTGATATCTCATCATGGGCAAAGTTATTTTGTTGTCTGTCTTTGTATACAGCACCATATATATCAAATAAAGTAATATTCTTTGCACCTAATGAAAGAATAAGCTTACAAACTGCAATTGCAGCTGCACCCGCACCTGAAAATACTATTTTTACATCTCCGATATTTTTACCTGCAAGATGCAGGGCATTTAATAAAGCAGCCGAAACAACTATTGCTGTTCCGTGTTGGTCATCGTGAAATATCGGAATATCGGCTTTTTCAATAAGCTTATTTTCAACTTCAAAACATCTCGGGGCTTTGATGTCTTCTAAATTTACTCCTGAAAATGAATTTTGAAGCAATAAAACAATTTCAATTATCTCATCGGCTTTTTGAGTTTTTAAACATAAAGGTATTGCACTTACACTGCCGAGTTCTTGGAATAAAACAGCCTTCCCCTCCATAACGGGAAGCCCTGCGGAGCCTTTAATATCTCCGAGTCCTAAAACGGCACTGCTGTCTGAAACTATAGCAACCGGTTTCGTTTGTTTTTCTTCCGTTAATTCAATTTCAACAACTCCGCCTGCCATTTTCCTTAATTGAAGTGATTTTTCTCCTGTTGTTCCTTTTAAAGTATCGTAATTAAACATAAATAAGTTTTTTGATACACATAGGAAAAATTCTTTTAAATCTGCGGTATTTCCTTTTAAAACCGGAACAGATACATTGAAATCAATATTTTTTACTGTATCTTCAATCAAACTTAAATCTATTGCCCCGAATGACGGCTCAATATTTTCAACCGCAAGTTTAATTTTTTCGCTTTCTTGAGAAGATATTTCAAAAGGATAAGCATCGATTCCTAAAGTACTTTTTAAAAATATTGCCCGCTGTAGAGATTTCTCATAGTCGAATGAAATAACCGCTGCGGAATTTTCTCTGTTTGTATAGTCATATGAAGTTTCGGGATTATTTTTTATTTCAAGACAGGAAGAAGCAACTCCCGGTGTATAAACTATAGCCAAAGCATTTTTATCTTTTATTTCCGCTTTTGAAATGATTTTTATTCCGTTATATTTAGCCATTATTTCCTTACTTTATTTTCTTTTCCTTCTAACAGCCTTTTAATATTTTCCTTGTGCATTATTATTACATATATTGCGCACAAAGCAGAAAACCAAATGTAATAAATATTTTGGTCAAAAACATTCATTAATATCGGCGCCAAAGAAATTGCAATAACCGAACCTAAAGAAACATATTTTGTAAAGAAAGTAATTATACCCCAAACTAAAGCAACAACTATTCCTATAGGCAGTGATAAAGCGAAAAGAGTCCCTACCCCCGTAGCCACTGATTTCCCTCCTGTAAAACGAAGAAATACAGATTTACTGTGTCCTATTATTGCTCCTAAAGCAGCAATTACGGGGGCTAAACCGATAAAGTCAATGAAATTAAAATATTTAGCAGCAAAAAGTACCGATATTGCTCCTTTTAAAGCGTCTATAAGCATAACAGTAAAAAACCACTTTGTGCCTAATACTCTTTTTACATTTGTCGCTCCTGTTGAACCTGAACCTACAGTTCTTATATCAATACCTTTTAATAATTTTACTATTATATATCCCGTCGGAATTGAACCTATCAAATATGAAACAATAAAAACAAAGATTAATTTCCAAACAATGGTTATCATTTCTTTTTCTCCTTTTTTTCTTTTGCTGAAATTTTTATTGGAGTACCTTTAAATCCGAAAGCTTCTCTTAATTTATTTTCTAAATATTTTACAT
>JAJQHF010000221.1 GCA_021199975.1 Candidatus Gastranaerophilales bacterium | reverse complement strand
CATTTATATCTCTAGAAGGAATATCATCAGGAATTTTGCCTTCTCTAGCCAATTCATAAAGTCTTTTTCCGTTATAATGAACCGCTGAATAGGCAGGGGGTATTTGCTTTACAGTTCCCCTATAATGATTAAGTACATTTATAATTTCATCTTTTGATATTTTTCTGAAACCTGTTTTTTCAATATTGCCTTCAATATCATAAGTATCAGATTTCATTCCTAAATATAAACCCGCCTGATAACTCTTATCGGAGGGAAGATAATCAATAAGTTTAGAGGCTTTTCCGATTGCAACAGGTAAAACTCCGCATGCAAGAGGGTCTAAAGTTCCCGAATGACCTATTTGTTTTATACCGGTTATTTTTCGTAAAACAGATATTACTTTATGAGATGTTATTCCTGAAGGTTTATTTATGTTTAGAAACCCGAACATTTAAATTATATCTCGCCTCTTGAGATTTTATTTATAAGCTCTGTAACGTTAGCACCACGTTCTAAGGAATCATCGGGAATAAATCTTAACTCGGGAGTTAATCTTAATCTTATTCGTTTACCTACTTCATATCTTATTTTAGCTGTATTATCAGATATAGCCTGTATGGTTATTTTCTTTTCTTCTTCCGATGCAAAAACAGAATAATATACTTTAGCAAAAGAATTATCATGAGCTATTTCAATATCCGTAATTGAAACAACACCATGAATTCTTGAATCTTTCAATTCCTTTTGAATAATATCAGCTATTTCTTTCATAAGAGTCTTTCTGACTCTTTCATTTCTCAAAGACATATTTTTATACCTATACTAACACTTGTCTTTCAATTTCTTCGGTGGTCGTTACTTTGATGATATCACCTTCTTTAATATCATTGAATTTATCAAAGGAGATACCGCATTCAAAGCCTTGAGCAACTTCCTTAACGTCATCTTTAAATCTTTTGAGCTGGTCTATTTGACCTTTAAAGACTTCGACCCCGTTTCTTTCAACTACGGCGGTTTTACTTCTTACAATTTTACCTTCAATAACATAACATCCCGCAATTTTGGTTGTCTTTCCAATAGTAAATACCTGTCTTACTTCTGCCTGACCCAAAGCAACCTCCTTAATTTCAGGCTGTAATAAGTTTAGCATTGTTTGTTCCAAATCTTCAAGAACTTGATAAATAATATTGTATTTTTTAATTGTAACATTATGTTTTTCCGCAGCAATCTGGGCATTTGTATCTTCCTTTACGGTAAAACCGAGAATAATGGCATTACTTGCACTTGCAAGCATAACATCAGCCTCAGATATATCTCCGACCCCGACGTGAACTATTTTGGTAATAATTTCTTTAGATTCAAGCTGTGATACACCTTGAGAAACAGCCTCCGCCGCACCGTGTGTATTTGCTTTTATAATTAAATTTAACCTCTTAATATTATCGTCTTCATTACCTACATGTTCATTTCTTATATGGGCAGGTTTCATGCTGTCAAGTTTAGAATTTCTTTCCTTTTCTTTTCGTTCTTCACAAATTGAGCGCATTACCTTTTCATTTTCAACCGCTTCAAAAGTATCACCCGCCTGCGGAACTTCCGTCAACCCTAATATTTCTACAGGGGTTGAAGGACCTGCTTCTTTAATTCTTTCGCCCGAATCTGATAAAAGCGCCCTTACTTTACCGCATACATTGCCGACAACGAAACAATCACCGGTATGAAGCGTTCCGTTTTGGACTAACAACGTTGCAACAGGACCTTTTCCTTTATCAAGTTTAGCTTCAATAATAACACCTGATGCCAGGGCTGATTTATTTGCACGGAGGTTTTGAACCTCTGCTAAAAGCAGTATATATTCAAGTAATTCATCAATTCCTTTACCTTGAAGCGCACTTACTTTAACACAAATTGTATCGCCGCCCCATTCCTCAGGAACAAGTCCGTATTCTGTCAGCTGCTGCATAATTTTATCAGGATCGGCACCTTGCTTATCTATTTTATTAACAGCTACAATAATAGGAACTTCTGCCGCTTTGGCATGGTTGATAGCTTCAATAGTCTGCGGCATTATACCGTCATCCGCCGCAACTACAAGAATTGCAATATCTGTCGCTTTTGCACCCCTTGCCCTCATTTCCGTAAAGGCTTCGTGACCCGGAGTATCAATAAAAACAATCTTTTTGTCTTTATTATTTTCAAGATACACGGTATATGCACCTATTGATTGAGTAATACCGCCAACCTCCGTTGCTACAATTTTATGTTTTGAAGCTCTTATTGAATCAAGCAGCGTTGTTTTACCATGGTCAACATGCCCCATTATGCTTATTACAGGTGCTCTTGTTTCAAGTAATGATTCATCAACATTTTTTATAGCTTTTTCTTTTTCTTCTTTTTCAAGCTCCTGCTCAATATATTCGTTTAAATCTTCATCAAGAACTTCAAGCTCAAAATTTTCACAAATTTTCTTTTGCGTTTCGACTGAAATTACTTCATTTACGGTAGTTAAAACTCCATTCATCATCAGTACTTTAACAATCTCAGCAGGTGATTTCCCTATTTTAACAGCCAACTCTCCTACCGTTAAAGGCTGATTAATTACAACCTGTGTTATTGCCTCTAAATCACCCGCATCTTTTGATTTTTTCTTATGTTTTTGAGAAATAGCCTTTTCAAGACTGATTAATTCTTGTTCTTCCTCTTTATTTTTATATTGTTTTTTCTTTTCTTTAGAACCTTTTTTTCTGAAAGAATTATTTTGAGAGGGTTTGCCGTCATATATTTCCTGTGAAATTATATGATGCTGTAAAGGTTTTTTTGGCGCCGTTGATTTATCGGTACGCTGTTCTTTATTAAAATCAGGTTTGCGCTGTTCCTTAGACTTGTCATTTGTGTCAAACCCGGGTTTTCTCTCGGGTTTATCATTTCTGTCATTTTTCTCAAATCTTTCAGGTCTTGCCCCATGCCTGTCATTAGGATTTTTTTGAGCAAACTTAGCGCCGAATTTTGCATCTTTACGTTGATTATTTTCTTCTGCGGCAGCCGCTCTTTGCTTATTTGCAAACATTTCCTGTCGTCTTTTTTGGCTGTTTCTGTTGTTATATTCAAGAAGAGAACGAATTTGAGATACATTTTCCTCTTTAACGGGAGAGTTTTGTTCAGTTTTTTGCTCTATTGTTTCATTTTCACTTACAGCTTCTTTTACAACTTCTTTTTCGATTTGTTCAACAGATTTGGTTTCTTCTTTAACGGGAGTTTTTGCAATAGGAGTTTCTTTTACGGCTGTTTCCGGAGCTGTTTTCGCTTTCTTTATAATAAAAGCTTTTGGTTTTTTTACGATTTCAGTTTCTTTTTCTTTTGAAAAGGAAGCCTTTATTTTTTCTATTTGTGCCGGCAGTAAATTACTTGAATGTGATTTTACTTTTATATCAAGTTTTTTTTCAAGATAATCAATAAAGTCCTTATTGTTCATCCCGTACTCTTTAGCCAGTTCATATACCCTTTTATTTTCAATTGCCATTTATTATATTTTCCCGTTTTTATACAACCATATTATAGTTGTAACACAATTTAGTTTTTAAGTACAGTAGAGATAATCACTTTATGATTATTTAAAAAATTATAATTACAAAACTTTTTGAAAGTGTGTGTTATTATTAATTTCAATATAGTTATGCAACTTCTGTATTAAAGAGGGGGAAAAATTATAATTGTTATCGGCGGGAATGATTTTTACAAAAGAATTAAATCCGTCCTGCGATGCAACAGAGGCAATAAATTCTTTTTTATATGCCTTAAATAGTACACTTCCCGTTTTAAATTGTATTTCTTCTATTAAATAATTTTGTTCGTTAATTGCGGCAAGAAGAAGATAGAGTAAATTTTCGGAATTTGTTTTATAAGATTTGGCAAAATCAATACTTGTAGGAACTGTTTTAATGGCAGTTGCCGAAGGAATTATATTTTCGGCAGATACTTTTTGGAAAAATCCGCAAACACTTATTAAAAATAAAACTGCAATTAATTTCTTCATTAAATCTCCATCCATGATTTTCCTGCATAAATATCAACTTTCAAAGGAACGAGGAACGGCTGTTCAAGCTCCATTGCTTTTTTAACCAAAGATTTTACCTCTTGTAATTCAGTATTTACCGTTTCAATAACAAGTTCATCATGCACTTGTATGATTATTTTAGATTTAATGTTATTTTTTGTAAAGTCATCTTGCAGTCTAACCATGGCAAGTTTCATAACATCAGCGGCAGTTCCCTGTATGGGTGCATTGATAGCGGCACGCTGTGAGGCTTCTTGAATTTTACCGTTTGTACTTAACAATCCGGAACTTAAATATCTCTTTCTTCCGTACAAGGTTTCAACATAACCGTGTGCATAAGCAAATTTAATTGTTTCATCCATATATTTTTTAACATCCGGATATGTTGCAAAATATCTGTCAATAAAATCTTGAGCCTCATAAGGAGTAATGCCTAAACTTGAAGCCAAACCGTATCTTGATTGCCCGTATACAATACCGAAATTAACGGCTTTTGCTCTTGAGCGCATTTCTTTAGTTACCTGTTCTAAAGGTACATCAAAAACCTTGCTTGCTGTTGCACTATGGACATCTTCATCATCACAAAAAGCCTCAATTAAATTATCATCACGTGAAATATGAGCAAGTAACCTTAATTCTATCTGTGAATAATCAGCTGAGATTATTAAATTATCTTTATTTTCTGCCGTGAATGCACCCCTTATACGATTGCCGAGTTCTGTTCTTATCGGTATATTCTGCAAATTCGGATTTGATGATGACAACCTGCCTGTTGTGGTTATGGTTTGGTTGAAACTTGTATGTATTCTGTTGTCCGACGGACTTCTTAATTCAGGCAATGTATCAACATAAGTGCTTTTTAATTTAGCAAGATGTCTTTGCTCTAATATATCTTTTGCAATTTGATTTTCCTCCGCAAGAGTTTCCAATACTTTTGCACTTGTTGAATAACCGGTCTTTGATTTCATGCCTTTTGCTTTAAGATTTAATTTGCCGAAAAGCATATCCCCGACTTGTTTTGGAGAATTAATATTAAATTTTTCACCTGCTTCATCGTAAATTTTATTTTCAATAATATCTAATTTTTCATTAATTTCTTTTTCAATAACACTTAAATATCCAACATCTATACTTGCTCCGTTTTCTTCCATTTGTGCAAGGACAAGGCATAAAGGAACTTCAATATTATAAAGCAGGTCAAGTTCTTTTTCATCAAGATTTTCCTGCCAGTATTTTGTCAAAAGCAATGTAGCAAAAGCATCATCACAGGCATAAGAAGCAGCTTCTTCTATCGGTACCGTTTCAATTGTAAGAGAAGAAGAATTATTTTTAAGCAGTTGTTCATATTCAACCATTATATAGTCAAGATAGTCGCTTGCCTGTTGTTTTAGCCCGTGTTTTCTTGAAGAGTCCTTTATATAACTTGCAAGCATAGTATCAAAAATTATATTTTTTAACGGCATTTTATGATGTTTTAAAACATGGTAATCAAACTTTGCATTTTGAAGTGTTTTGGCAATATTATCATTTGCTAAGACAGGGGCAAGTTTTGATATAATAAGTTCTAATTCCAATTGCTGACCGACTAAGTGAAAGATAGGGATATAAAAAGATTTAACCAAATCACTTTTTAAAGGTTCTGTTTTGACTCTGTTATTTTTTGTTTGAATTTGTTCGCAGTATGCAATTGATATACCGACCAAATCACACTCCAAAGGATTTATTCCCGTTGTTTCAACATCTATTGAAAAAATCGTTTGCCTGTTAAGTTCATTAACAAGATTGTCAAGTTTTTCTTCGGTATCAACAATATATTTTTCGTGATTATATTCTTTATGAGAAGCATTTACAAGCATTTCTCCTATTCCAAGCCCCAATTGCATTTGAGAAGATAGTGAAGATTTTTTTTCTTGTATTTTTTCCTCGCAGCCGACAGCCGTTTTCGCTTCTAAAGATGCTATTTTAAAC
>JAJQHF010000109.1 GCA_021199975.1 Candidatus Gastranaerophilales bacterium | reverse complement strand
TGAAAGATTGTTTGATAATCCTGATTTTATGGAAGAATCAGCAAATATAGTCATAAACACAAAAACCCCTGAACAAGCTCAAACAAAATGTGATATGATTGATAAAATCTTATCAGATGAAAGATTGTTTGACAATCCTGATTTTATGAAATATGCGGGAAAGATGATTTCTGAGGTCAATACCCCTGAACAAGCTCAAATAGCGGATAAAATCATATCCGATGAAAGATTATTTAATAATCCCCATTTTATGAAAGAATCTTAAAATATATTTCGTAATAGGCATATCCCGGAACAAGCTCATGTAAAATATGATTTGATTAATAAAATCATATCCGATGAAAGATTATTTAATAATCCCCATCTTATGAAAGAAGCGGTACATATAGTTTCTGTTGCCGGTACTGAAGATGTTCAAATAGTAAATAAAATCTTATCCAATGATAAGTTATTCAATAATCCTAATTTTATGAAATATGCGGGAGCTATAGTTAGTTCGTGTGAACCTGAAAATATTGAAATTAAATGCAATATGCTCGATAAAATCTTATCAGATGAAAAATTATATAATAATCCTGCTTTTATGAAATATGCAGGAAGTATGGTTTTTAATGCCAATATTACTGAACAAGCTCAAATAGTAAATAAAATCTTATCAAATGAGAAGTTATTCAATAATCCTGATTTTATGAAAAATTTGAGAGATATAATTTTTTACATCAATTCTCCGGAAAGAGTTCAAATTGCAGATAAAATTTTATCCGATGAAAGATTGTTTAATAATCCTTCGTTTATGATAAGTACAGTAATTGGAGATATGATTTTTAACACCAATACTCCGGAAAAAGTTCAAGTAAAATGTGATTTGATTGATAAAATTTTATCTGATGAAAAGTTATTTAATAATAAAAATTTTATGATAAGAGTAAGAGATATTGTCTATTATACCGATACCCCTGAACAAGCTCAAATAAAATGCAATTTAATTGATAAAATTTTATCTGATAAAAGATTGTATAATAATCGTGATTTTATGAAAAAAGCCGGAGATATTGTTTCTGTAGTCGATACTCCCGAAAAGGCTAAATTAGTAAATAAAATCTTATCTGATGAAAGATTATTCGGAAATCTTGATTTTATGAAAGAAGCAGGATATATAGTTTCTCATTCCGATACTCCCGAAAAGGCTCAGGTAAGATGTGATTTGATTGACATATATTTAAACGATAAAGAATATGTTATAACACCAAATCAGTTAGTTATGCTTTTGCAGCAAGAAGAAGATGAAATATCATACAAAGATTTAAGCAAATTAAATAAAACCATCGGCAAAGAAAAAGCAGCTTCTTTATCAAAAAAGGATATAATATTAGCCGTAAAATTTTTACCTTTCTATAACAGAGGAAATATCAACGAAATACCTTTAAAAGGGAAAAGAGATTTATTAAGAAATTTGGTAGCAAGTAATGCGGATTTGTTTATGGCAGGTGAAGAAATAAGAGAGATGTTTCCTATGCTGCCGAAAAATCAGGAGGAATATTGCGCATTATTACCCTCTATTGTCCGCTCTATTGGTATTGAAACAAATACTCTCGCTGATGAAAAAGTTGAAAATTTTAATGTTTCTCTTAGTTCATTGAGTGATACTTTAAAAAATATTTCGGATGAAGAATTTAATAACCTTGATATTAAACAAGAATACTCAAAAGATGATTTTATCTTAGATACTTTAGAAAAAGTAAAAGATTTAACACCTAAAGAAAGACAGAAAGTATATGATTACTTCGGTTTTGAACTTTATCATAACAAAGAAAGCAAAATCGGTTTTTCTATTACCGGCTATCCCGTTAACTTAAATAACGGCAAAAAACTTGCTCAAATTACAGACCCCAAAACAAAAGCAGTTATTGAAGATTTAAGAGAAAATGTTATTCGTTTTTCGGAAGATAATCATATAACTTGTAATAATGAGAATGTTGAAACACTATTAAATGAAATAGCCGCTTCGCTTCCCGAATTAAGACCCATGATAGGGAAAATACAGCATGGCACGCATGATTTTGATATAATGCAGCATTCATTAAAAGTAATGAAGAAAATTGTAGAAAACCCCGAATTTAATAAATTAAATGAGTCAGATAAAAAGATTATGCTTATTGCTTCTCTTTTACATGATATTACAAAAAGAGAAGGTACAAGAGATAAAACTCACGAAACTGAAGGAAGTTTTGATTCTTTCTTTATTGCCAAAAAGTTTAATCTTTCACGAGAAGAAGAAATAAAACTGCATACTTTAATAAAAAACCATGAATGGCTTGGACGAGTAAACAGGTCAAAAAGCGAAGAAGAATTAACTAAAAATATACAATCAACAGCCTATGATTTAAGACATGACAATCTGTTTGATATGTCATTAATATTTACTCATGCGGATTTAAAAGCCGTAAGAAAAGATGACTCATTCCACGACACAAAAGAAGGCGATGAAAGGATTGATTTTAGAGGAAATGTAAGAAGTTATGGCGAAAGTGCAGATTATTATGCAGGAATGATTAAAGAAGCTATAAATGAACTCCAAAAATCGCAGCCCATTCTTCCTATAACAAAATTACCATCATCAGATGAAATAAAATCGAAAATAAAAACTGTTAACCAAGATGGTTCTACAAACATAAAAGGTGTATATGAAGATAAAGACGGACTTGTTATTATAAAATACAATGAAGTGGAAGATTGGGAGGCAATCGGCTTACCGAAAGGAAGCATTTCAAGAGGAATAAAAGCCAAAACAGACCATGGCGATACCGTAAATACAGGCAATATTAAATTTATAGCCCACGGACTTAATTACCCTAATCAATTAGCAAAATTTGATGCATTTTCTTTAATAAATTCCGATGCCCTGTTATCGGTATCTTATACAGAAAGACCCGAATCAAAATACAGATTGTTCAAGCCGCAGGGGGTATTGCTTGATGTTGATACAAAGTATATCCACGGCGGCGGTGAAACTGATGCTGGTTCAGGATACGGAAAAAATATTCAAAATTTTAAAGATAATTATATTTTTGGCGCACATAGAGAAAATGACAGAGTATATATTTCTAATCTTATAAAAAAAGCGGCAGGTATGAATGATGAAGAATATGTTGAATTTGTCAGAGAAAATTCCAACAAATCCTTTAACGAAATAGAACCTGTTGAACTCAGAGAAAAACTAATCAAAGCTTTTGCTTCAATAAATTCGCATAAAAGAACAGGCGAAAGAGAATACAATGAAATGTATATCTCTAACCCAACACCAATGGGTGTTTTTGCCTATAACATGGATACAAATGGAACAATCGGCAGCCCTGTTGATTTTTTAAGCAGCAATGATGTATCAACAAGAACAAATTTCTTAAAACAATACGCCTCAGAACATAACATTCCGTTTGTCGTTTTCGGTGATTAATCTGATAATCAAGCTATTATACGTTTATTTTAGATTAATCTAATATCCGCTGCAAGTTTATGTGCAAAAAGACCTTCTTCTTTTGCCAGTTTAGAAGCATTTAGAGCAGTTTCTTTTATAGTTTGTTTTTGAATTATTTGATAAGTTTGGATTTTTATATAATCAAAAACACTTAAACCGCCTGAGTATTTTGCAACTTGATTTGTAGGAAGTGTATGATTAGTTCCCGAAACATAATCTCCGAATACTTCTGCCGAATAGCTTCCGATAAACATAGAACCGTAATTAGTAAATTTATTAATCAAATTTTCAGCATTTTTAAAACAAAGCTCAAGGTGTTCAGGAGCTTTGGAATTTGAAAGTTCTACCGCCTCATTTAATGAATTAACAACAACCGCAAAGGATTTATCATAAGATATTTGTGCTATATCTTTTGTCTGCAATATTTTTAAATATTCCTGCGCTTTTTCATTAACTTTTAAAGCGAATTCTTTTGAAGTACATATTAAAAAGGCTCTTGCATCTTTATCATGTTCGCATTGTGCAAGCATATCCGCTGCTATAAAATCGGGATTTGCCGTTTCATCAGCAATAATAAGAACCTCAGAAGGACCTGCAAGAAAATCAATTCCAACTTCACCAAATACTTGTTTTTTAGCAGATGTTACAAATTTATTACCCGGACCTGTTATTTTATTAACTTTTTTTATACTTTCCGTTCCGTAAGCCATTGCGGCAATTGCTTGAACTCCGCCGATTTTATATATTTCGTCCGCACCTGATAAATACGCTGCTGCAATTGTTACAGGTTTTATTTTGGGTGAAAATGCCGCTATTCTTTTTACACCTGCTGTTTTAGCCGGAACTATAGTCATTATTGCACTTGAGGGCAGAGGGTAATTTCCCCCGGGGATGTAGCAGCCTGCAGAATCAACCGGTATAATTTTATGACCTAGAATATTGCCGTTTATATTGACTTCCAATTCTTTTATACTGTTTAACTGTGCCTGAGCAAATTCTTGAACGTTTCTTATTGCAAATTTAATTGTTTCTATTGTTTCTTTATCTATAGATTTTATTGCCGAATTAATTTCATCTTTGGTAAGTTTAAAATTTTCAATATCGCCGTCACCGAATTTTTTTGCATATTCTTTTACGGCACTGTCGCCTTTTGTTCTCACATCCGAAATAATTTGAGTTACTGATGAAATATTTTCAAATTCTATTTTAGAGAAAAAATCTTCTCCTATATCTTTATAATTATATATTTTCATTCTTAAAACCTACTTTGTTCTTGAAGCTAAATTATTAATAATATCTTGAGGTGTTACATTATGAAGTGCCATAAAAGTAAGCATGTGATAAGCTAAATCGCTTGCTTCCCATTCTAAGCCGTCACCCAGTTCAAAATTTACGGATTCAAACGCTTCTTCCATAACTTTTCTTTTTAACTTAAATTCATCTTTAAATAATTTTGTAGTATAAGAATTTTCAGGCATTTTTGATTTTCTGTCCAAAAGAAGGTTATATAATTCGTTAATACAAAATTCTTTATCTTCAAAGCAAGAGTATCTTCCGGTATGGCAAGCATTGCCTTTTTGCTTAACCTTAAACAAAAGGCTGTCCCGGTCGCAATCAAACTTAGCACTGATTAGCTCTTGAGTATTGCCCGAAGTTAATCCTTTTGTCCATAATTCCTGTCTCGAACGGCTGTAGTATGTTGCAAGACCTTCCGATAAAGATTTTCTTAATGACTCTTTATTTGAATATGCAAGCATAAGCACCTGTTTTGTATCAATATCTTGAACAATTGTAGGTATTAACCCGTTTTGTTTTTCAAAATCCATAACGGAGATATAAGCATCTTCAAGTTTCACAGCTCCTGTATAAATACTCATTCCAAGCTGAGTCGAAACATTCATTTTTATAAGTGTTTTAATTTCATCAATTGTGGAAATTCCGCCAGCTGCAATTAAAGTTTTTTTCGTCATATTGCGGATTTTTTTTATTGCTTCAATGTCAGTACCGCCCATCATACCTTCTTTATCAACAATTGTATATAAATATCCGCTGCAAAAATTATCAAAACGTTTAACATATTCTTCAGGAGATGCGTTAACCTGCATTGTCCAGCCTTGTACAGTTATTTTTCCTTGCTTTGAGTCAATTGCCACAATAACTTTATCTTTAGGCAGTTTGGATAAAAATTCTTCGTTTGCGGCAGTGCCTATAATTATTTGTTTTGCACCGTTTGCAAGAATTCTTTTTGCTTTATCAATATCTCTTATTCCTCCCCCGACTCTGCAATGAGCGATTTTACAGATTTCTTTAATTAGAGCTTCATTATCACCTTTATTCATAGCGGCATCTAAATCTATAACGCTTATTTCGCCAAAACGGGAATAATATTTTGCAAGTTCAAGCACATTAGTTTTTTCAAGAACTTTTTCTTTTCCCTGCCGAAGCTGAACCGCTTTACCGTCCATTAAATCAATACTCGGAATAATCATACTTTTACCTTTCTTTTTAACTGCAAGCAGTTTCCAATTAAAACAAAAAGGCGAAAACTACTGCATAGAACTGATTATAAT
>JAJQHF010000017.1 GCA_021199975.1 Candidatus Gastranaerophilales bacterium | reverse complement strand
AAAAAGCTTAACTTCTATAAAAAAAATGCAGACTTATTGATTTAGCTTGTTTTCACATCATTAACAAAGTTTATGATATTTTTCAGGAAAATTTTCTCTTGCAGCTTGTGAGGTCAGCAATATAACTGAAGAATAAGGAAGCTGATTATACTTTTTTGTTTCAATACATCTTTTTATATCTTCATCAAGTTTTGGAGAAACAGTTTTAAATCCTAACTTGTAATAAAAAGGTATAGGATTTTCATTTTTTCTGTAATCAGTAAGTCCCTTTGCATACCCCTTTTCCGTAACAGCCCATAAACATCCGCCTTTGCCCATTTTAATGCTTTCATCTACCGCAGCACTAACTAATGCCGTACCTATTCCGGAATATTTATCACCTTTTAAAGAACATAAATGAAGTATTTTAGGAATATTATTATCAGGTTCAGCTATTACATAGTCCCCCTCAGGAAATAAAACATTAGTTAAATCAAGAAATCCTTCTTCTTCTTTTCCTTTAAAAATCTTATACATAACATAATCACCGATTTTTTCCCGTTTTAAAGCGGCTTTTACATTATTACCCGTTTTTCTGTCAACAAGTTCAACATCTCCGACTTTTTTATATCTGCCGAAGGAGGGCAAAAAATTTGCTTTTAGTTTCTCACTAGGAATTTCAGACATTTTTAGACAATTATTTACAGGATTATATTTTTCCTGTGATTGCACACGATTATTATTTACATCAATATTATTGCTGTAATTGCCTGATAATATACTGTTTATTTTTGAAATTAACATGGTATCCTCAATTATATAAAGAACGGACATAATTTTTTTTGCTATATGAGTCTGCGAAAAAAATTTTAATTTTCATCAAACTCATGTACAAAAAAAAACAGCTCTGTTAAAAACTGAGCTGATTGACATCGTTACTTCTCATTCCGAGATTGTATTGTCATATAAAAAATTAACTGCTCATAAGTTCAATTGCGTTTTGAAGTAATTCTTTGTATGATTTTATCATTTGATTAGCAATATCCACCTGAAGATTAGCCTGCTGATAATAAGCAGTGTTTGCATCGAAATCTACATTTGAGAGTTCCATTAATCCGCCTCGAACTTCTCCTCTTCCAACAACAGGTTTACCGGATTCTTCGGTTTCAATAAACTGACCGTCATTTACTTCATATAACATTTGCGGATTGTGAAAATTTATTACCGCAACTTTATATAGCGGAGTCATAACTTTTCCGCTGTCTGCTTTTCCATATAAAATGCCGTCATCTTTAAATTCATATTCTTCATATTTTCCCAAATATTTTCCGTTACTCGGGTCAATCCAAAGTTTTATATTGGTAGTGGGAACAGAAGCCGCTCCGCCGTCAAATGCCGTATCTACAAAAGAATCAGCATCAACCGCTTTGGCGCCGTTCATTATTTCACCTTTATCATTTAGTATATAGCCTTGAACAGCCTGACCGTCGGTACTTCTGTATACCCCTTCATTGTCAAATGTAAATTCGCCCAATCTTGTATATACTATCCTGCCTTTGTCATTTCTTAAAACAAAATATCCGCTTCCTTCAAGAAATATATTAGAATCGGAGGTACCCGGCATTGACTTGCCCTGTCCTACATTTCTCAATCTTGTATCAGCAACCGAACCATCCAAAAATGTCTTAAACGTAAATTTCTTTTCCCTATATCCCGGTGTATAAGCATTACTAAGATTTTCGGCAACAGTTGCTATCCATTGGCTTGTCAACATTTGTGTATTTATCGCATTAATAAATGCGTCACGCATTACTGCCCTCCTTCTTATCTTTATTACTTCCGTTTTTGCTTTGCCTGCCGCTCTGCCTGTATAACAAATCGTTATAAGGTAAATTTTGCTCGTCAAACCTTTGTTTCAAGGATGCTATATTATTTCTCAAATAACTTTCAACTTCAGAATTACCGGGGATAAATTCAGCACTGACTTTGCCTTCTTTATCTACCTTTAATACTACGGAAACATCATTATCAAAAGAAATTCTTACAGGCTTTTGCGTAGTTTGAGCTTTTTCTATCAATGAGGTTAATTGGTTTGTAACTTCTACTGTTTTTTGAGTTACATAAGTTTGAGAAACCTCTAATCGCATAATTGATTTAAAATCACCGTTTTGAGCGGTTTCAACCGAAAATTGACCTTCTTTAGCAAGATTTACAAAAAACAAAGCATCCTCTGCGTTCATTGAAAGCGAATTATAATCATAATCAATACCTGTTGAATAATTATTCAAAGACAAAGAATTTTCAGCACCTTCCAACTGTTGTGAAAGGAAATCAGCAAAGGGCATATTAACATCTGTCAATATTTCGCCGTCCTCAGGCTGTAATTGAACTATATCTTCTTTGTTTTCCACATTTTGTTTGGTTTGAGTATCTACTTTCATTTTTCTTCCTTTTTTCAGTCTTCGCCTTCTTCTTCTTTTCTCGCCCTTGTTTTTTGGAAATATTTTTGAACTGCGACCTCTGATAATTGTTTGTTTTCTGCTTTTTTTTCTTCTTCCTTGTATGCCTCAAGCGCTTTTTCTTTGTGCTTTTCCAAAACTTTTACTTCTTTTTCGCATTCTACCAGTTTTTGTTTTTCTTCCTCCATTATTCTTATTGCTTCTTGGAGCTGTTTTTTTAATTCTTCTCCTTTTTCATATAAATGTTTCAAGTATTTATCGTATGAATCCATCATTCTGAAATCGGAGGTCGTTCTCATTATTTTTATAACACCTGCTATTTCAAGATTATTTTCATCTGCCAACCCTTGTACTCTGTCAACTTCATTCTTTGCTTTTATAACCTCTTGGAGCTGTTCTTCTTTTTTTCTTATTCTAAAATCAAGGACTTTTTGTAATCTGTATCGAAATGGCATTTGTTTGCAGTCTTATACCTATACACCAAAATTATGCAATTTTTTTCATATAAACAATACATCTGTTTGGAGGATTTCAATTCTTATTTAATGTTTTTATTAAGAAAGTCAAAATATTGAGCCCTATTATTGTAACAATTGGACTAAATACAATATTGATATATAATATATGAGTTAAGTTATAAATATAAAAAGTTTTGGTAAAGGGGATTTTATGCCGACAGAACATATAGATTTTAATATAGATGCAGCACAGGGATTTGGTATTTTCAAAAATGATAAGGAAACAGAACTTTTGGATTATGTAAGTTCCGTAAACATTTCATGCGGATTTCATGCCGGTGACCCGCTTTTAATAAGAGAATTTTTATTAAAATGTAAAGAAAAAAACCTTACAATAGGCGCACATATAGGGTTTAATGACATACAAGGGCTGGGTTACAGACCAATGGATTTATCCGTTGATGAGATTGAAGCCGTCGTATTATATCAAGTAGGTGCTTTGGCGGCATTTGCAAAATCATATAACCTTCAAATAGATCACGTAAGACCGCACGGCGCAATGTATAAAACAGCAAGTGAAAATTATGATTTTTCCCTTGCAATAGCAAAAGCAATACAAAAATATGACAAATGGCTTAATTATACCTGTCTTGATAATGAAATACTGAGCAATGTTTCTGCGGAAACAGGTATTGTAGTTAACAGAGAAGTATTTGTTGATAAATATTATACTCAGGATTTTAAAGTTGATTGGAACTCAAAAAATTATATAAATAACGATGATGCCCTAAATAGAATAAGAACAATCTTATTTTCTTCTCAAATAAAATTGGGGAACGGCATTTTCATGCCTGTAAACTGCGACACTATTCACTTTGATACAAAAAATCCAAATATAATACAGTTGCTGCAAAAAGCCAACGAAATAGTTACACCTACACAAGTTAATTATAACAAAGCTCAAACATCAGGATGGGTATAAAAGGGGTCGGAAATGAAAGTAAGTAAACTATTCTTAAAAATACCTAAGGATGCGGGATGGCTGCTTCCCGGACTTGAAATTAAAAGATGGTTTCTTCTTTTAATAACCGGAGCTGTTTTAGCGGCAATCGGCTTTTGTATTATATACAATTTAAAACCGATAATCATACTGCTTAATATGGTTATTAAAATTACAAGAATCCTTCCTTCCGAAATATTCGGCTGGTTTTTAATTGTTTTAGGTGCATTGTTGTTTTTTGCAGGCTGGCTTAAAACCAATTATTCTATTTTAGATGTAAAAAATGACAGAAACAGGCATGCCCTTTTAGAAGATTTATACAGAAGAAGAAAATTAAACAGAGGTCCGAAAATTGTTGCAATAGGCGGCGGAACCGGACTTTCCACCATGCTTAAAGGGATTAAAAAAATAACAAATAACATAACGGCTGTTGTTACGGTAGGTGATGACGGCGGAAGTTCGGGAAAATTAAGAGAAGAACTGGGTGTTCTTCCTCCCGGTGATATAAGAAGCTGTATTGCGGCTCTTGCAGATGATGAAGATTTGGTTGCAAAACTTTTTCAATTCAGATTTAAAGATTGTGAAGGTTTATCAGGTCACAGTTTCGGAAATTTATTCCTGACCGCAATGTGTGCAATAACAGGAGATATGTACAGAGCAGTAAAAGAATCCTCTAAAGTGCTGTCAATAAGAGGACGTGTACTTCCTTCAACTCTTGATGATATGCGGCTTGTTGCGGAAATGGACGACGGTTCAATCATAAAAGGAGAATCAAATATCCCGGAATCCGGCAAAAAGATAAAACATTTATTTTCTGAACCTGATAATTGCAAGGCTTTGGAAGATGTTATTTGGGCAATACATGATGCGGATTTAATAATATTAGGGCCGGGAAGTTTATATACAAGTGTTATTCCTAATTTACTTATAAAAGATATTTCAAAAGCCGTAAATGACTCAAAGGCAAAAAAAATATATGTTTGTAACATTATGACCCAGCCCGGAGAAACTGACGGCTTTAAGGTTTCAGACCATGTAAAAACGCTTATTTCTCATGCCGGATATAAAAAAATAATGGATGCTGTTCTTGTAAATAATGATTTACCCTCTGAACTGCTTGCACCATATAAAAATGCAGGTTCAGAACCTGTTATTGTCGATAAAGAAGAAATTAACAAACTTGGAATAGAAGTCGTACAAAAAAATCTTATTGAAGATAAAAGGTATGAAGACGGGCATTCTTCTTTTGTAAGACACTCTCCCGGCAGACTTGCAAGAGTAATATATTATTGGTACCGTAAATCAGAAAAAAGGACACACTCAAATGGAAAAAAATAATATAAAACCCGTCACACGCAAAACCTTTCAAAAAATGAAGGATAATAATGAAAAAATCTCAATGCTGACGGCTTATGATTATTCTACCGCAAAATATATAGATGAATGCGGAATTGATTCTGTTCTTATCGGAGATTCTCTCGGAATGACAATATTGGGATATGACACAACCATAAATGTTACAGTCGAAGATATGATTACTTTTACAAAAGCCGTTTCAAGAGGGGTAAAAAGAGCTTTCGTTATAGCTGATATGCCTTTTCTTTCATTTAATATATCAAAAGAACAAACAATATTAAATGCGGGAAAGCTTATTTGTGCAGGTGCTAATGCAGTAAAAATAGAAGGCGCTTCGGATTTTATACTTGATGAAATTAAACATTTAACGCAATCAGGAATTAATGTTGTTGGTCACTTAGGCTTTACTCCTCAATACATAAATACAATTGGCGGATATTTTATACAGGGAAAATCCTATGAAAATACCGTAAAATTGCTTCAAGACGCTAAAAAATTGGAGGAAAGCGGAGTATTTGCAATTGTTTTGGAAATGGTTCCCGAAGAATCAGCAAAATTTATCAGCGAAAATTTAACTGTTCCGACTATAGGAATAGGCGCCGGAAAATATTGCGGCGGACAGGTTCTTGTTATTGATGATTTAATCGGTAAGTACTGGGGCAGCGTTCCTAAATTTGTTAAACAGTATGCAAATATAAAAGAAATAATGAAAAAAGCAATTTCTGAATACAATCAGGATGTAAAAAACGGTGAATTCCCATTAATGGAGCATTCATTCCGTTTATCGGAAGAAGAGAGGGAAAAATTTGAGTACAATCTTGTTAAACAAAATAACTGATGTTA
>JAJQHF010000021.1 GCA_021199975.1 Candidatus Gastranaerophilales bacterium | reverse complement strand
TTTTAAAATAATTTCTAACATCTAAAGCGGGGATTTCACTTTCTTTAAATCCTATGGCTATTCCTGATAGAATACCTTTATTTGTATAGTATGATTTCTCAGATGAAGATAAATTACGTCCTGACCATTGGACAGCACCCCATCTTTCCGGTCTTGAGGATAAAATCTCTAAAGATGATGAGTTCCTTACTATGTGGTCAGTAGGTAATGATAATTCAAAGCTGGTTGCTACACCCGATTTTTGAGGATTTTTATGAAAATTATCTATGGCTGTTTCAATATTTTTTATTACACTTTCTTCTCCACCTAATTCATTAATAAGGTTTTTAATTTCATTTTTTCTTCTTAATCCCCTAAAAAGCATTATGTCTCTATATTGTTCAGGTATTTTACTCATATCAATATTTTGATGTGTAGAAGCCATTGTTGGAATATCACAATATTCATAAATATATTCATTTATTCTTTGTTGATAGCTTTTTTCATCTGTTAGATATTTAGTAAAATCTAAAACATATTTTTCTATACAATCATCATTTATTGATATACCTTTAAATGCAATATCATCAATTTCTCTTGCAATATTAGGCAAATCAGTTTGTTTTAAACTTCCGCCGTCGATTGAAATTCCTAGAGATTTTATATCATCATAAGATAATTCAATTGTTTTGGAAGTATCATAAGGGCTTGTGATTTTTACGGTTTTTGTATCCGCATTGATATCCTTTATTGTGAAATAATGCCTTTGTGCGCCGTTAGAGCTTATATTTCCGTTATTATCAATAAGTGTACCAAGAGAAAGGACGGTGTTATTTTGCTCTTTTGCTATTTTATCAAGTATTTCATCCGTTATGGCATCGTTTGTGATATGAACGGGATTAAGTCCGAATTGTTTTGCAACTGTTTCGGCAAATCCGCCGTCAATATCACCGGATATTTGTTTGTATGCCTGTTCAAATATTCTTATTCCTGTTGTATCGGAGAGCATTTCATCAGTCAGAGAAGATTTTGAAACACGAACTATTTCATCTCCGATTTTAACATTATAATCTCCGAAAGCTGTTTTTGTTATGGATTTTTTCAACGATTTTGCAGCGGAGGGATTATTCATCATTCCATCTATAGTTGAAAGCAGAGCGCAGTCACCTGTTTGTCCCTGTTTAAATTTAGTATTTAATCCGTCAGGAAGAACAATCTTTGTTGTAATTTTATTGTTTAAAGCGTGACCTGCTTTTCCTGCAATTCTAAATCCTCCGCCAATAACAGGTGCGGCGATTGCTCCGCCTATGGCACCTTGAATACCGGCTTCAACAACATTTTCACCGTTTAATGCAGCTCTTACCATATTATCGGAGGCGCCGCCTAAAGCACCGTCAACAGCCATTCCGGCGCCAAGTGCCAATGCTCTTTGTCCTATGGTTCCGCCTATTACATCAACGCTCTGTGTTAAAATTACTGATTTTGCTGCCTGTTTAATGCCCTGACCCGCAACTTCTTTGGCGCCTTCTTGAACAACTTTAAGCCCCATTTTTTTTCCTATTGTTTTTGTAAGGCTTGCCCCTATTCCGTTTGTGATTGGTGCAAATAAGCCGTTAACAGCTCCTGTCGCAAAATCGTACAATAGATCTTTTTTATTGTATTCTTTTCCTGTGGCAATGGTATCACCGGCTTTAATTCCTATTTTAACTCCTGCACCTGCTGCCGTTGCGGCGGCTAAACCTATCGCAAGTGAAGCACCGCCTGTCGGTACGGCTAAAGCAAATGCACCTACGGCAATTATACCTGATGCCATATCAGCGGCGACATCAACACAAGTTTTTTGACCTTCTTCATATTTATTAATGCGGTCTTTTGCTTCTTCTGCGGTTATTTCGCCTTTTTCAGCCTGCTTTATTACTTCTTCAACTTTTTTTGAGCCTGATTTCATTCCGAATAAATTTTTTATTCCGTCCCAAGCCTTACCGATTATGCCCTGTTGGCTTTTGATTTTTTCAAAATCCTGCCTTAATGCTTTGGTTTCTTCATTTCCTGTATAAGTAAAAGTATCATCTTTTATGCTGTTTGAAGATACTGACGTATTTTTATTTATATTTATTAATTTGGAGTCTGTTCTTTTCACCTCTCGGAGAAAAGGATTATAACCCGTTGTAATATTATTCATTTTTTATCCGGCAAAATGTACTATAATTATATAAAGTATATATTTATATAATAATTGCCTGATTTGCGGGTATATTATCAAATTAATTAACATAAAAAATATGCTTAAAGGTAATATACATAATTTATAGTATAATATTTTATTATTGGGGATATAAATTTGAGGACAAAATATGAGAAAAATATTTCTTACGGTTGTAATTCTTTTTATCGGATTAATTTCTTATGCGGCGGATTATTCGGTATTTAAGCTTGATAACGGTCAAAATGTTGTTATTAAAGAGGTTCATGATAACCCTATTGTTATAATTGATACCTGGATTAAAACAGGCTCTATAAACGAAACTGATGAAAATAACGGTGCTGCGCATTTTTTGGAGCATTTATTTTTTAAAGGAACTTCAAAACATCCGGCAAAAGAGTTTGACAAAATTCTTGAGTCTAAAGGGGCTGTTACAAATGCGGCAACAAGCAAGGATTATACCCATTATTATATTTTAATTCCTTCTCAGTATTTCGAACTTGCACTCGATTTACATTCCGACATGCTTTTAAATCCCTTAATTCCGAGAAAAGAACTTGAAAAAGAAAGAAAAGTTGTAATTGAAGAAATTGCGAAAAATAATGATAAACCCTATACTGTCCTGTATAGAAATTTGATTAGAGAATTTTACAAGCAGCATCCTTATAAAAGAGATGTAATAGGAACAAAAGAAGTAATAGAAACTATCTCAAGAGAACAAATACTCGACTTTTATAATACCTGGTACACGCCTGAAAATATGACAACAGTTATTATAGGTGATATAGATACTCAAAAAGCATTAAATTCGGTAAAAACAAAGTTTAACAAAGCTTCTGACGCAAATACCAAAAAAACAATGCCTGTTTATAAAATCGATAAAAAGCCCTCTTCTCAAATTGAAAAAAAGGAGGATATGAAAATTGAAACAGGGTATATTTTAATTGGGTTTAAAGGTTGTCATCCTATGACTAATAAGGATTCTTATGCTCTTGATGTTTTGGCAACAATTTTAGGCGACGGAAAATCCTCAAGGCTTTATAAAGAAATAAAAGAACAAAAACAGCTTGTACATTCAATTTCCGCATATCATTCTTCTATGAAGGATGATTCAATATTCTATGTTTCTGCAAATTATGTAACGGAAGATATGAATAGATTGAAAAAATCTATTTTTGATGAAATAGATAAACTTGCAAAAAATGAAATAACCCCCGAAGAAATCCAAAAAGCAAAAAATATTATAGAACGTGATACATATTATTCAAGAGAATCCGTTTCAAATATAGCTTCTGAAATAGGTTATACAGTAACTTTAACGAATGATATGTCGTATTATAAAAATTACCTTGATAATATTTCAAAAGTAACGGCAGAAGATTTAAAAAGAGCGGCAAAACAATATTTGGATAAAGACTCTGCGGTAATATCCGTGATTCTTCCTTCAAAAGAAGGCAAGCCGCAAATTCAAAAACAGGAAAATAAAACCTACAGTGCAAAAGTAATAAACAGCAATAAAGATACGGTTAAATATGAATTGGAAAACGGAGCATCTCTTATAATAACACAAAATCCGTCTAATGATATTATAGCGCTTGAAATATCATCAAGAGGCGGGAACAATCTTGAAAAAATCCCCGGAATTGCTTCCGTTACGGCAGAAACATTGTTGAAGGGAACTCATAAATATAAAAGTCAAGAATTATCACTGTTGTTAGAAGAAAACGGGATAAAAATCTCACCTTCTGCGAGGGGTGATTCTTTCGGAATTGCAGCAAAATTCACAAAAAATGAAAAGGATTTGGCTCTTGATATTTTGGAAGAAATAATAACAAAAGCCTCTTTAGATTCGTATGAAATAGAACGTGTAAAGGCAGATAAGCTGCAAGCCATAAAAAATCAAAAAAACAATCCTGATTCACTTGCATTTGATGAATTTAAAACTGCCCTGTGGCAAAATACACCTTATGGAAATACAGGTAAAGTTCTTCAAAATACCGTTCCTTCAATTCAAAAAGAGGATATTGCCGAATTTTATTCGGATTTATTTCCTGCTCAAAATGTTGTAATAACAATAAACGGCAATGTGGATAATCAGGAATTTATAAACTATTTTTCCCGTATTTTGAAAAATGACAACGAACCTGAAATCAATTTAAGTAATTATAAATCGAAATATAAAGATTTAACTAAAAATAAAACGGTAAAAGTAAGCAAAGATTCTCAAGCTTCATGGTTATTGCTCGGCTGGCTTACGGATGGTGTTTTAAACGAAAAAGATTGGGCGGCTTTACAGGTCATTGATTCTATTTTAGGTACCGGCATGAGTTCAAGATTATTTACCGAGTTAAGAGATGAACAAGGGCTTGCATATCAAGTGGGTTCAAGTTTTTCCGCGAATGTAAACAAGGGAGTTTTTGCTTTATATATAGCAACAAACCCTGAAAATGCAGAAACGGCAAAAAATGGTATGCTTAAAGAAATTGAAACATTAAAGAAAGAATTTGTTACGGATAAAGAGCTTTCCGAAGCAAAAGATAAGCTTTTGGGCAATTTTGTTCTGTCTATGGAAACAAATATGGATAAAGCTTCAACCGTTAATTCAATTGAAATAAGCGGACGTGATTACAGCTTGATAGAAGAATATCCGCAGTTAATTAATTCTGTTACACTTCAGGATGTTATTAAAACGGCAAATAAATATTTTAATAATCCATACGTTTTTACTGTTGTCGGTCCTGAAAAATCTATTGAAAAATTGTAAAATATTCGATAATATTTAGTAAGAGATTGAAGTTATGAGAAATCAAATTACAGTAAATAAGGAATTTAATATAATATCAAGAAGTGTTGATAATGCTGAAACTTGCAGAGTAATTGATGTTACAGAGGATTGTTTTACTGTCAGGCTTAAAAATAAAAGAGTTTATGAAATGGGTGAATCCGTTGAACTTTTTGCCATGACCGAAAAAGGTCAGATATATTTTGAAACTATTGTAAAAGAAGTTAAAGAAGATATTATTTCAATTTGGTTTCCTATATCTTTCAAGTATTTGCAAAGAAGAGAATTTTCAAGAATAAATATTGATAAAAAAATAATATTAAAAAACGGTAAAACTAATCTTGATGCAAAAATTTGCGATATCAGCGCCGGCGGGTTAAAAGTTATGACTGATAAACAATTGCATTTAACAAAAGATTATGAAATTTGTATTGAAATTGAAAATAAAAAAGTAAAAACTGTTTTTGAACCTATAAGAATAGAAACTGTTTCAAATAAATTTATATCATCAGGCAGATTTAAGAATATAAGTAATTATGACAGAATTGCACTTGTACAGTATTGTTTCAGAAAACAAATTGAAAACAGTAATAAATAAACTTGTAAAACACTGAAAAGTATTGTTAAATATTTATATGTCTGTAAAAAATTAGGATAGAACAGTGAGCAAAGAAACTTTAAAAAAGAAAAAAAATAGCAAACAAAAGGATAATATTTTATCTAAAATAAAGATAACTACAATAAGGTCGGATATATTACTTGTAATGTTTGTAACAATATTTTTTGTAATATTTATAATGTTTACTTATTGTATAAATATAATTAACTCGGCAGAAAATAATTTATCTTCAAGTTTTATTACAAATTTAAGTGTATTTAATCCAAATCAAACTTCGGAGCAATTTGAATCTCAATTTCCTGAAATCACTGAAAAAATAAACGATATGATACCTAACGAATATTCCATAAAAGGTATTTTTATTGTTGATAATAATACAAAGCAGCGTTTATATACATCATTAAATGAAACACAGTATAAATATATTCCTAATACTCCAAGACCGTTTAAACTAATTTTAAAAGATGAAAAATCAGAATATAGAACAATTTCTTTCAGTAAAAAGTTTTCAAACAAAACCTACGATTTATATATGAT
>JAJQHF010000275.1 GCA_021199975.1 Candidatus Gastranaerophilales bacterium | reverse complement strand
ATTCCATTATATACATTCCATTTTTTTCTACATAAAAAAAGGTAATTATGAATAATTGCCATAAATGCTAAAAAAAATTAAGAACTATTAAGCTTTCTTTTAAAGACTACTCATTAATTCTTTTGTTTTTATATCCGTAAAATATATATATTGCAAGCCCTATGCCTATCCACAAAAGAAAATATAAAGAGGAGTCGCCGCCTGATAAGCCCTTATATATCATAAAGCAGCTGCATAGCAATATGCCAAAAACCGGAAAAAAGGGACAAAACGGCACTTTAAAGGGTCTATATCTGTTCGGTTCCGTTTTCCTTAATATCAAAACCTCTATACATATTATAATGAAAGATGTAAAAGTGCCGTAATTACACAATTCAGCAGATATGTTTAAATCCATAAATAATGAACCTATTATGACAATTAAACCTGAAATCCACGTGATTATATGAGGTGTTTTAAATTTAGGATGAATTTTCATAATGTTTTTCGGTAAAAAATTATCTCTTGCTATAGAATAAAAAATTCTTGTTGTTCCAAGCTGAAAGACCAAAAGAACAGAAGTTAATGCACATAAAGCACCGACTGATATAGCACCTGCATACCAATTTTTACCTATCGTATGCATTGCATGAGCTAAAGGCGCCTGTGTATCAATATTGTTTAACGGAACTATTCCTGTTAAAACCAGTGCAACACAGATATATAGTATTGTACAAAGTAAAAGAGTTCCTATAATTGCTAATGGCAAGTCCCTTTGCGGATTTTTAGTTTCCTCAGCCGCCGTAGATACAGCATCAAATCCTATATAAGCATAAAATATTATAAAAGTACCTGCTAAAATACCTTCTATTCCGTTTGGCGCAAAAGGAACCCAATTTTCAGGCGCAACATATTTTGAACCGAATATTATAAATGATACAATTATCGTAAGATTTACAAATACCATTATAGTTGCGGCTCTTGTCGATTCTTTTATTCCTTTAATTAAAAGAACTGTAAGTACAAAAACTATAAACATTGCAGGTAAGTTAACGGCAAAAGGCATTTCAATACCAAAGGGAAGTTGAATGAACGGCATTTTATCATGCACATCCCAACCGTATTTTTCACATAGTGCATAGATTGTACGAAAATCATTTCTCAGCCATATCGGGAAATTTATAATAAATTCGGGAAGAATATGTTTAAAACCTTTCAACAATTGGCAAAGATATCCCGTCCATGCCGTAGCTACCGTGATATTGCCTATTGCATACTCAAGCATTAAAATCCAGCCGACCATCCAAGCCATAAATTCACCCATAGCTGCGTAGGTAAAAGTATATGCGCTTCCCGCCACCGGTATCATTGCCGCAATTTCAGAGTATGACAATGCCGAAAACAAACTTGCAAGTGCCGCAAAAAGCATTGAAATTATAACTGCGGTTCCCGCTCCGACGCCTCCCGCTCCGCCTGTTATAGCACTCCCTATTATGGTAAAAATACCTGTTCCTACCACGGCGCTTATGCCTAAAATTAACAAATCAAATATATTTAATGTTTTTTTTAATTCTGTAGTTTTACTTTCTTGAATAAAAACATCAGTTGATTTCTTATTTAATAAATTCTTAATTACAGTTATTATTTGTTGTTTCATTTTTATATACTATATTTTCAATGTAAATTATTATAAAACAAACATGTTTATTGTATATTTTTAAGGTAATTCTCTGCCGCCATTGAACTTGTAAGTTTTTTTGCCGTATCTGCCGCATTTTGTTTAATAATATTTATTTCAGTTTCTTTCATTGCGGTAATTTTTTCTAAACATTTCTTCAACTCTAAAATTTCAGGTTCAATAAGAAAAGCATTTTGCTCATTTTTTAAAATTCCGTCAATTCCGTCATTCTTTTTTGCTATTATAATATTTCCTGCGGCCATAGCCTCTAAATATACCAATCCGAAAGTTTCATTATTGCTTATAAGAATAAAAATATCGGATTTCTTTAAGTTATCGATAACTTTATTGCGGGGCAGTACACCGGTAAACGTAATTTTTTCTTCAATATTTAATTTTTTAGCAAGTTTTTCAAGTCGTTTTTTTTGTATGCCGTCACCCATTACGGTCAGATGAAATTTATTTGAAATCATTGAAAGAGCTTTAATGATTATATCTGTATTTTTCCTGTTTATTAATGATGAAACAGTTGAAATTTGAAGTTCCTCCTGATTAAAATATTTTGGCGACTGCTCATTTTGTATAAATTCATTATCAAGCCCTGAAAAAGCAACAAATGTTTTATCCTGAATTTCAGGCATTATTTCTTCTATTTTTGTTTGCAATACATAGCTTCTTGCTGAAACTTTATCCGCCTGCATATACGCTTTTTTCAATTGCTGTCTAAAATAAATAGAATATTTTATGTTTTTTAAAACAACAATATCGGAAGCATGAACGGAACAAATATATTTAATTTTTTCTTTTTTTAATAATTTATTAGCCATTAAAGCCCCTGAGGGCATATGAGATATCATTACATCATAATTTTTTAAAGAAAAATCTTTCGGGAGTTTATTATAAACATTGAATAAAAAAGGAGTATGAAAGTTTAAATTATATATTTTAGTTCCGTTTTCATAATATATTTTTTCTTTTTGTATTTTCCTGCCTCTGATAATTGTGTTTATTATGTAATTAGATCTTAAAATATCAACCTCATGCCCTTCTTTTTGCCATTCCCGCACAAAATAATAAAGAGCCTTGCTTATATTTTCTTCTCCTATCGGATATAAATCTGTTACAAAAAGTATTTTCATAATATAAATATTACTATAATATTTAAATAAACGGAAAAATGATTTTGGAAGAACTTAACATAAAAAATTATGCACATATAGGAGATGCTGTTTACGAAGTTTTTATAAGAGAAAGAACTATAATAATGACTTCAAACCTAAATAAGCTTCATCAATATACGGTTCATTACGTAAATGCAGGATTTCAAACCAAATTACTTGAAAAGCTGACTCCGCATTTTACGGAAAAAGAACTTGAATTATCACGCCGTGCAAGAAATATTCCGACTTCTTCCTCAAGAAGAATAGACAGAGCTTTGCATTCAAGTGCAACTTCACTTGAGGTTATACTCGGATATAATTATATACACAATAAAGAACGTTATAAAGAATTATGCACTATTATGGAAGGGATTATTGATTTTAATATAAACTTATAAATACCGTTTTCGTTCTTCGCCTGTTACTCCTGCCGTAAGCTCTATATATTGTTTTGCAGGACTTGACTCTACTTTTGTGAGTAATATTTCTTCAATTTGAAAGAAACCTACCTCCGAGGACATTTCAATATCTATTTTTATAGGTTTTTTTTCACCATGCTGAATGCTGACCCTTGTTATTGCATTGGCTGAATATTTATGAATATCGCCGACTTTTGGAGTATTATGGATTGCAAGAGGAATTCTTGCCCTTCCTTTTGTCATATCGCAGCCGTCGGCAACCAATATTATTCCTGCCTCGAGCGAATGAATTTTTCTTGTAGACATATGCCCCGTTATTGCTTCAATTGCAAGAGATTTTATTATAACTCGTTTATGAATATTATCAGGAAAAATATAAGCCAAAGTTCTTTCTATTAAAGGAACAGCTAAAAGAGCCGACATCTCTTCATGCCCCTGTCTGCCTGTCATCATTCCTAAATCGTGCATTAAACCTGCTATAATAACAGCGCACATACTGTCCTCAAAAGTACCTGTTTCTTCTGTTTCCAATGATGTTTTTATATTTGAGTCTTTTAATATTGTAAGCATTTTTATCGCATTAATTGCGACCTGTCTCATATGAACGGGGCCATGGTCATTATAGCCCAGCCTTTTTATTGAAACATTGTTTGCATAATCCTGCATTTCTTGCAGTTCTTCATCCTCAAATAAATATTCCGCAGTTTTTAAACATATAGGAAAGTCTTTTAATTTATCTTTTATTTTTGATTCCGTTGCAACTTCTTTTACTGATTTCATAACCTTTAATTCCTTTAGTAAAATTATAATACCATAATTGAAATAAATCTTTACTTTAAATAATTTTTAATTATGTTATTATAATATTATGTTGATTAGAGAAACGGAACTCCGTTTCTTTTTTATTTATTTAAGAGGTTTAAGAAAAGAAAGGAAGGTTTTTGTTTTGGTTAAAGAAAAATACAATAATTCTAAATCAGAGAAAAATACTCAATTTGAATATGTAAACAAACACGAACTTATGGAAAAACTTAATCCTCTTATTGATAATACTTTAATGCGTTTTTCTTTAATTCCTGTTGAAACGGAATTAGTTAAAGAAAATCATAAATGGTTTCTGAGGATATTTATATATTCATCTGAAAGAGAAGTAAATCTTGACGATTGCGAAAGAGTATCAAGAAGTTTGGCTGACTTTTTAGAAGAACTCATTCCGTTTAAATATTATTTGGAAGTTAGTTCTCCCGGAGTTGAAAGAAAAATAAAATCCAATAAAGAATATCTGATATTTAAAGGCAAAGATATAAATATTAAACTAAAAGAACCGATTGACGAATCAGGAGAAAAACAATTTGTCGCAAAAATTATAGATTTTGATGAAAATGAAGGATTAACCGCTTTTTCATATAAAGATAAGCAAGATATTTTAATAAAAACAGAAAATATTATATCAGCAAGATTATATTCGAGTGAAATATAGGAGAAAAGACTATGATTAAAATCGGAACAGCACTATTTGAAGCTTGTGAAGAATTAGAAAGAGAAAAAGGCATAACTAAAGATGTTATAATTGCTTCTTTGTGTGATGCAATGGTTACGGCTTATAAAAAGCATTTAAAACAAAAAGAAATACCAAATGCCGAAGCTATATTAGATGAACAATCAGGAGAAATAGGCGTATTCAGAACAAAACTTGTTGTTGAAAAAGTAGAAGACCCTGATTTGGAAATTTCATTGGAGGATGCAAAAGAAATTGATGACGAAGTTGAACTTGAAGATGAAGTAAAAATAGAAGTTACGCCTGAAAACTTCGGACGTATTGCTGCTCAAAGCGCAAAACAGGTTATAACTCAAAGAATCCGTGAAGCGGAAAGAAAACTTGTTCTTGATGAATTTATGGAAAAGAAAGGAACTTTAACTACAGGTATTATACAGCGTGTTGAGAACAGAAATGTTATTGTAAATATAGGCAAAACAGATGCTATAATGCCTCAAAAGGAACAAATTCCGGGGGAATATTATAAGCCCGGAACAAGAATAAGAGTATTTGTTTTAAATGTTAAAGAAACCGCAAGACTTCCTCAAGTTATTGTTTCTCATGCACATTCCGAAATTGTAAGAGAATTATTTGAACTTGAAGTTCCTGAAATTGAAGACGGTATTGTTGAAATTAAATCAATTTCAAGAGAAGCCGGCTACAGAACCAAAATTGCAGTATCCAGCAATGACCCCGATGTTGATTCCGTTGGCGCATGCATTGGACCAAGAGGAAGCAGAATTCAAACAATAATAGGCGAACTTAAAAACGAAAAAATAGATATTGTCAGATACAGTGATAACCCTGTTGAATATATTGTTAACGCATTATCTCCTGCAAGAATAGTATCTGTCGATATTTTAGCTGATGATGAATATTCAAAAGAAGCTTTTGTAATTGTTCCTGATGATCAATTAAGCCTTGCAATAGGACGTGACGGGCAAAATGTAAGACTTGCACATAAATTAACAGGCTGGAAGATTGATATAAAAAGTCAATCGCAAGCTGCTAAAATGGAATATGCACCGCAAGTACAACACGATGAAGAAAATCAGGAAGATGAACCTGTAGATGACGAAATTGATGCAATAGCAGAAGAAATTCAAGAAGAACAAGAATATGCTCTTGATGAAGAAGATAAAGCAGAAATAGAAGGTGCTGAACCGGAACAACAAGAAGAATCTTTAAATGAATAACTTTTTTATGTTTTCATTTTAAAACAATAAAGCAGCAAATAATTGCTGCTTTATTTCTTTAATATTTAAAGCTAATAATGTTTATAACATTTTTGAATATTTTTAGTCGGAAAGTTTATACTTCCTAAAAATGTTCCTATTATCCAAATAGCTATAAAG
>JAJQHF010000001.1 GCA_021199975.1 Candidatus Gastranaerophilales bacterium | reverse complement strand
ATATTATTCTCAATTGACTGCTCTTTAATTTTATCTAAAGATACAATAATTTCACCTAAAACAATATCACCATCGATAATATATCTTTCATTTTCCTCTGAATCCGCAAAGATTGCGAAGGTTATAACGTCCGTCGGAACATCTTTATTTCTGTATTCTTTATTAATTCTGTGAATTTCTTCATTATTTGTAAGCACTATATCAAATGTTAAGGTATCATATTTATAGTTATTAATAAAGGATTTTGAAGTTATCTCTTTATTATTTAAAATATATTCAGCCATAGACGATACATTTTTCTGCACTTCAACTTCATCAATATTAAAGTTTTCATAAGCATTTTCAATAAAAATATTAGTTTTGCTCATCTTTTTCCTGTTTTTGTTTTTCTTTTTCTTTATTTTGTATATCTTCAATAGCTTCCTGATATTTAATTCTTTTATGAAAGACACTTCTTAAAACTCTGGAAAGAGTTGATGCTATAACTTTAATATCTTTTAATGTCAACGGACTTTCCGATAATTGATTATCATTTAACCTGTCCTGAATGATTTTGTTAATTAAAGTGTCAAGTTCCTCCTGAGAATGGTCTTTTAAAGTTCTTGAAGCTGATTCAACCGCATCGGCAATCATTAATATTGCAGTTTCTTTTGTATTTGGTTTAGGACCTGTGTATCTGAATTGCTCCTCTTTAACGTTTTCTGCTCCTTCTTGAGCTACTGCTTGATTATAAAAATAACTTGCTAAAGAATCTCCGTGATGTTGGATTATAAAATCCTGAATAATTTCCGGAATATGATATTCTTTTGCAAGTGCAATACCGTCTTTTGTATGTGAAGTAATAACCATTTTGCTTGAGCGGGGAGTTAATTTTTCGTGGGGATTTTCTATTCCGCTGTAGGTTTGGTTTTCAACAAAGAAGAGGGGTCTTACGATTTTACCGACATCATGGTATAGAGCGCCTACTCTTGCCAATATTGGGTCTGCGCCTATGGCTTCCGCTGCTGATTCACTTAAATTAGATACTCTTAAACTATGTTCAAAAGTACCCGGCGCCGCTTCATGCAGCTTTTTAAGAAGAGGCTGATTATAATCTCCCAATTCTACCAAACCAAACATTGTTATAACTTTAAAAGTATTTTCAAAAATAGGAATCATTCCCAATGCAAATATACCTGAAACAAATCCGTTTAAAATACCTGCGCCGATATCTCTGCTTAAACTTACAAATCCTAAATCATAATATACGCATAATATAATTAATGACATAGCTGAAGAAGTATAAATTCCGACCTTTATTAAATCAAATCTTCTTGAGTATTTTATTGTAGTCATGCCAATAGTTGAAACAATAACGGATAAAATAAAAACAGACATTGCCAGAGCTGAAAATTGTAAAGATAAAGTTATAATTGTAAGAAGCGTTACAGTTATAAAAAAAGAGCTTCTCGGGTTTAAAAATACTGACAATATAATGGTAAAGAACGGAAACGGCAGTACAAAAACAGACCAATTTGCGGGAAGAAGCACTGAAAGTCCGGCTATAAAGATTGACAATGCCGCTATAATAGCCATATAGCGCCTGTGCATAAATTTGGGTTCAAATGACTTTAAGTAAGAAACTACCGAAAAAATACCTATTGCTACAAGGCATAAAATCCCGAGTATTCCTATATAATTAATTCTTAAAATATTATATCCGGCTTTTGTAAGTGCTTCCTTCTTAACTTGAGTTACAGGTTCACCTACATTTACGATTACATCGCCTTTCGCAAACATTACTTTTATAGGTGCAACCGAATCACGTGCATTTTTTCTTGCAAGTTCCGTGGCTTCTTCATCAACTATCATATTAGGAACAATAACCTGCTCTAAAAGTGCTGTAATTACCTTTATTTGACTATTTGTAGTACTTGTTTCAATATTTCTTCTTATGATTTTAGAAAGTGTATTTTCCTCAAAATCCTTTTCCGTGATACCTTCTTCTAAAACAGCCGCCAACGTTTTTTCTGAAGAATTAAAAACTTTTTCTAAAAGTTCATCGTCCGCATTTAACAAATAAGAGATAACGAATGTTTTTATATAAGAATCGGAAATATCCAGCAAAACTTCCATATTCCGCTGTTTGTCCTTTTCCGTTCCGTCATTTGCTCTTATTGATTTTACTTCTTCTATAATTTCATTTAAATTATTTTTTATATAAACATCATCGGCAGTTGAGTAAACAAGACTGACTTTTTGAGCTACCTCTCTTTTTCTTTTTTCGGTTTTGATTGTATCGGTTACTTCTATATCTTTTGGCGCAATAACTGCTATTTTACTTGTATTATCTGAGCCTACTATAGTTTGAAAAAAGAAGTATTTAGAAACTAAAATTCCCGTAAAAACAATTGTAAAAAGTATTACTAATGCACAATTTACCAAAAAATCAGGTGATTTTAAGCCGGCTATTTTTTTACTTATATCTGTTTTTTTCATTTTTCTTGCACTCTATTTATTTATTACATTGTCAAATAATTTTACAACAATAAGCGTTTTTTGCAAAATTCATTACATATTTGAACTTTTAACTTGTGGATAATATAATTTATAATAATAGGCGGATATTTAGATTGAAGGTTATTCTCGGCAGATTTTCGCCTGCTTTTAATACTAACACGGTAAATGTTTTAATATGCATATAAAAAATAATTATATAAAGTTATTATTCAATTTATTTATCTCTATTTCAATATTTGAATGTATATATCTGTTTGCCATGCCAAAAATACTTAATGAACTTGCCGGTAAAAATTTTGTAAAAAAAATACTTAATGAAAATACAAATACGGATATTAATTTTTCTTCAGTTGAATTTAAAACTCATATAAACCCAAACATTACAATAAAACTTAATAATTTGCATATAAAAGATAAAGAAAATAATGTATCTTTTTTTAATTCCGATTATATTAATGCGGATATTTATATACTTCCCATTATAAGTAAAAAAATCAGATTTAAACAGCTTGATGCGGGTGTTGTAAATGTAAATATAATCAGGGATAAAGATGGAAAATTTAATATTGAAAAATTATTTCCGGATAGTAAAAAAACTTCTTTTAAAATAGATTATAAAAAATCCGCTTTAAATATTAACGAATATAACATAAAATCAAACGATGAAATATTAAACCAATATATTGAAATAACAGGCTCTCCGCTAAAGATTAAAAGCAGCAAAAAATCTGTACTTGATATTTTGACAAAAGGTCAAATTAAATCAAATGACAATATAAGTGATTTTGATATTAATATGAAAACAAAATATCCTGTTAAGAGTAATTTTAATTCCGATTTCTTTTCAGGAAGCTGTATTTTATACAATATAAACCTTAAACCCTTTTTACCTTTTATCCAAAGCTATATCAACAAAGATATCAGTGACTTTGAAGGGTTTATTGACTTTATACAAATATCTGCCGATAAATCAGATGATAATAAGATTAATGTAATTTTAAACACAAAGTTTAAAAATTTAATTTTTAATAAAAAAGATTGGGGAAATTACATCAATGCAAACGGTGAAAACAAGATTGATGCAAATGTTGAATTGTATGACAATACTGTTAACTTTAAATCCTTCAATTTTAAAGCAGACAATGTAAATATTAAAAGTGACGGTTCAATAAATTTTGAAAGTACCCCCGTTTTAAATATTAACGCAGAAGTTGAAAATTCAAGAGCGGAAAATATATTATCAATTTTACCTCCGAATTTAGTACCGCAAAATATGATAATACAAAAAGTTAAAAGATATGGTGTTTACGGTGATATAGAGGGGAAAGTAAATATAAACGGCAAAATTCCTCAGCCTGATGTTACTGGATATGTCAAGGCAAAAAATATAAAGACTTTAGATAAATCAATTCATCCGCTGCATAACGGAAGTGTTGATATTACTTTTGACAAACGTATTTTAAATATGGATATTCTAATTGATTTTTTTGATAATCAAAATGCAAAAATTAACGGATATGTCTACATGTACAGGGACGGGATTAATAATGTAACAATTAAAACAACAAATAATATAGATTTCCCCTTAGCTCAAAAAATAGTTGTACCTGTAAGTAAAGTTTTTAATTTCCAAATCGGGCCTATCCCGGATATGAATATAAAATCCGGAAAAGGTATTATTGATGTTAATATTCAAGGTTCTCCCGATTTCATAAATATTAACGGATACAGCTCCTTTGATAAAGCGTATTTAACTTATAACGGATTATTTGGCGAAATTTTAAACGGAAAAGGCAGACTTGATTTTAAAGAAGATGTTGTTTCTTTTAAATCAGAAAGAGCATTTGTAAAAGATAATCCGCTTACAGTAGAAGGAAATGTCAGAATTAATAAAGATTTAAACTTTAATATTAGTTCTGATAAAGCGGAAGCAAAAGACTTGCTGGAACTTATAAATAAAAGCGAACTGCTGAAAGACGTAAAAGACGGTATTGCGCTTATTACTGATGCTGACGGTTTATCTAAAATATTCGTAAATATAAAGGCTAAAATAGTTCCGGTTGAATACGGACAGCCGCCCCTTCCGCCGGAGGAAGCTTTTGAAGATATGAAAGTTAACGGGTTCTTATCTTTGCTCGGTAATTCCTGCTATATAGAAGGATTTAAAATACCTGTTGAAAAAATAAAAGGATTGGTTGAGTTTACGGAATCAACCGTTGATATTCACGACATAGAAGGTATTTCAGGAACTTCTCCCATTACAATCGGAGGGAATATTATTACGGATTTAAAAACAAAAATTCCCGACGTTAATATAACTATTACGGGGAAATCCGTTAATCTTAAAGATACAATTAAATTTTTAACCCAATCTTACTTGTATCCTCAAAATTATCCTGATTTATCATTTTTGTATAATATAGCCTCCAAACATGATTTGTACTTTAAATATAAAGCTAAATCTATAGATTTTCTAACTGATAAAGCTTATGCGGTTATGAATTTTATCAATGACGAAACAAACAGCGCTTTAAAAGCTAAAAGCGGAAAAATTATTATGGATAAAGCTAATGTAAAAGTTGAAAATGTTATTGCCGGTTTATTTGATTCAAATTTAACAGTAAACGGGGATGTAAAGAAGATAGATACATTAAATCCTATATATAATTTAACAATTAAAACTGACAATTTTAATCTTAAAAATATAAATAACTTAAAACAAACAAATATAGTACCTGATGAAATTGAGAATATACTTGCTCAATTTGACAGCTGTAAAGGGATAGCAAATATTGACACTGCAATAGATAAAAACAAATTAAAGGGTAATATCCGCTTTGTTAAACCTGAATTTCGCCATATTAAAACAAATACACCGTTTATATTTGATGATTTTAATATTAAGTTTAATAATGACTCTGTTTTAATAGATAATGTTTCGGCAAAAATAGCAGAAATGCCGTTTTTCGGAAATATAAGCGCAGAAAATATATATAAAAACCCAAATTTTAAAGGATATTTCACATCAAAAGTAACAAACGATTTTGTAAAAAATTATCTGCCCGAAGAAATATCTAAACGTCTTGTACTTACGGGAGATATAAATTTATCATCTGAATTTAACGGAAATAAAAATAATTTATATATAGAACCTAAATTAACATTAAATCCTGAAGCTGATGTCATAACAAACGGGGCAAGCCTTGGGGAAATAACAGATAAACGTGAATTTAACGGAAAAATAAATATAAATAAAAACGAAATCGTAATAAAAAAATTGGATTATGTTAAATATGTTTCCTCTCAAAATAATACGGTTTACCCGATTTTATTTGCTACAATTAACGGAATATTAAAAATTAATGAAGATAATTTAGCAGAGCTTGAAGAAATCAGCATAAAAACATATAAAAATCTCTCTGCAAAGATTTTAAACATGTTATTGAATAATTCATTTTTTAAACAGGGCACATTTAACTGCGATTTAAAATATAAATTCAATAAATTACAAAAAATTCCTGAATTAACAGGTGAAATAAATTGTGAAAATATAGATATTCCGTTGTTTGATATATTGATAAAAAATATTAAACTAAATGCAAAAGATGAAGTTATAGGACTTCATTTATTCGGATTTTTAAATGATTCAAGATTTAATAT
>JAJQHF010000002.1 GCA_021199975.1 Candidatus Gastranaerophilales bacterium | reverse complement strand
TGATTAAAAAAGAATTAAAAAATTTATTAATATCTTTAAAAGAGGAGGATTTTTATAATAATGTAAATTTACATATTCACTCCTGTGAATCCGATGGGAAATTAACTCCTTATGAAATTGTTGAGCAGGCAAAAAAAGCGGGAAAAAAGTATATTTCAATTTGTGATCACAATACAATTGAAGCATATTTATCTACAAATATTTTAAGAGAAGAAATGGTTATACCTGCCGTTGAGTTTGATTGTTATTATAAAGGTGTTTTAATCCATATTCTCGGATACGGGATAAATATTGATGATGAAGGAATGAAATCTCTTTATTCTAAATCAGAAGCCGGAAGAAAATTTACTTTATACAGATTATTTAATTTGAGAAATCCTAAAGAAGTTATAGAAAAAATAAACAATGCCGGAGGAATAGCTGTTTTGGCACATCCTGCCTGTTATTGGTGTTTTGATATAGATGCTTTTGTAAAAGGTTTAATAAATCTTAAACTTGAAGGTATTGAAGTTTATTATCCTTACAATGGATTAAGAAGATTCGTAAAATTTCATTCAAAAAAAGAAATTGCAGCTATTGCCGAAAAATATAACCTTATCAAAACAGGCGGAAGTGATTTACACGGAAAAAAATTATTATAATTTTTCTTTTACCGTATTATCTATATAATTTTTTACTCCCGATGTAATTAACAAATTAGGCTCTTTGTTGCAAAAATCGTCTAAAATTGTTATTCCTGTAGTAACATGACCTTTCTGAATATATAAAAGACCTATTACAACATCATTTAAAGGTGAAGGTGTTTTGTTTTGAAATTCAGATATTTTTTCATCAATCAATCCGAGATTTTTATAATTTACGGCAAGTTTCAAATAATAATCAAAACACAGCGGATTAATTGATACAGCTTTTTCAAAACATGGTTTTGCCAAATTATGATAGCCTATTTTTTCATAAGTAGTACCTAAATTAACATAATATGTTGCGCTTGCCTGTGAATTGGGTACTAAATCTATAGCAATTTGAAATTCTTTTATTGCGCCGAAATAATAATTATCTTTTAAATATAAAAGCCCTTTATTATTATGTATATAGGCATTATTTTCTGCTTTTATGGTTTCATCTGCAAAAATAAACTGCGCATTGAAAATAAAAATTAAAACTAAAATTAGAATTTTTTTTAAATACAAATTTCCATACCTTCTTTAGCAAAAAAGCAATTTTCATTTTTATTTTTAAAGAAATTTTCAATATTTGTCAATTTTTTATCATTATAAGAAGGGTCAAAATGGAAGAAAGCAAGCTTTTTTACATTTGCAGCTATTGCACAATCATAAGCCATATTAAAAGTAGAATGACCGAACCCTTGTTTTGGTGCAATATTAGAAAGATAATCTTCTGTTGTGTATTGGCTGTCATGTATTAATAAATCGGTATCTTTTGCAAAAAGCTCCAATTTTTTTGAACCGCCGTAAAAACATTCTGTATCAGTTGCATATACAATATTTTTATTTTTATATGATATTTTAAAACACATTACCCCAAAATTAGGATGAGAATTAGATTTCATAAACGAAATGACAACTTCGTTATCTTTGGGTTTTATATCATCAGCTTCAAAAATTCTTTTTACAACAGGTCTTTCATTTTCTTCATTTAATATTAAAACATCAGCTTCCGTTATATCGTTTATACTGCAATCCGCAGTTATATCATACAAATTAAGAGGAAATGATTTGCCGTAAATTAATTCCGATAAAGTTTCATCCAAATTTGAGTCAAATCCGCTGTATCCGAATAATGAAAATTGAGTGGTTAATATATTGATAGGTTTGAAAAAATTCAATCCCTGAATATGGTCTTGATGAACATGGCTTAATAAAACCGTAACCTTCATTGGAGTTCTATCAAAAACATTATCAGCGGAAGAAATATGCTCCTGATAAATTTTATCACCCAAAGGAATAATACCTGTTCCGCCATCCAGTATAATACGGTGCGAACCTGCTGTTACTTCAATACATGAAGTATTTCCGCCATAATCTAAAAAATCCTTGCAAGCTACAGGATATGAACCTCTTACTCCCCAAAATTTTACTTTAAAATCGTTATTTTTCATTAATATTTTTTCTTTTCTATCGTTATAACCGTATCTCTGTCTTTAGGTTTACCGTAATATATTGCACCACCTAATGTCATTATTTTTGTTTTTGCCTGTAAATCTTTAAGATTTGTTTCAAGAAAATCAAATTTAAAAACAGTCTGCTTTCCTTTATTTGTAACCTCTATCATTCTGAAAGCATTAGGATACCCAGCCAGGGCAGGCGAAGAAACATGTATTATATTGCCGTATTTAGTAATTTTTGCGGCATGATAATGTCCTGAAAATATTGCAATCGGCATATTATATTTACTTAACACCGCTTTAAATTCTTTTGCGTTTAATATTTCGTGATTTTTAGAGTCATAGGGTGTTACAAGCGGAAAATGTATAAAAATTAAAACAGTATCATTTTTTGATTTACTCAATATTTCATCAAACCATTGTAATTGTTCTTCCGGAATAATACCGTTAGAAGAAATTCCTTTATTTTTAGCGCCGTCTAATACAATAACTCTAAATCCTTTTTTAGGTTTAAAAGTATAATACGGTAAATCAAATTTAAAGTTCGGATTTTTTTCTTTAAGTATTTTTACAAAGTTAGTCTTATTTAAGTAACCGTCCGTTGTTGTATCATGATTACCTAAAACGTAATACCACTGGTATTTAAGAGTGTTTAATTCATCAGTAAGACTGTATAAAGAGTCTTTAACGGGTTTATCTATACCGTCCCCCGTTATCATTACAAATTCTATATTATTTTGATTATTAATCTGCTCAATTGCATCTTGTAATAAAGGTCTTGTTTTGGATAAAAGTTTATAGCTTGTGTCTTCTCTTACCAGTGAATAATGAATATCAGAAAGCTGTATAAATTTTATTGTTCCTGAAAACGACGGCAAGTCGCTTATAAACAACATTACAATAACAACAAATAAAATAAAACAGCAATCTTTTAATAATTTTTTCATAAACACATTATATCAAAAAAGTATCAAATGAAAAAATTAAGATACTCTGTCATTAACTTTTATTATTTTATTTAAAAAATATTTTGTTAATTGATTTGAAAACGGACGTTTTATTTTTAGGGAAATAAACTCAATAACTCTGCTGTCTTTACATACGATAAAAAGTGAATTATCAGTTTTTTTAACAATGGTTGAAGGCAGTTTATCAGATATTTTAGTGTAAATTTTGTAATTTTTAAAAGTGAAAAATTCATTTCCAAAGCAAATATGACAGTTAAGCCACGGTTTTAAAGCTCTTATTCTTCTGTCTATTTCAAAAGATGTTTCTTTTGTAAAATCAATAATGGATTCAGATAACGAAATTTGAGGATAATATGTTGATTGTTTTTCATCCTGGCTAACTCGATTTTCATATTTTTGTTCAAAATCGGATAAAAGTACTCCGATTTCTTTTTTTGCAATATTACAACATTTGAGTTTAAGAGAAGCACCAGTGTCATTTTCAAAAATTTCAACCGGCACTTGATGAAGAATTGAGCCTGTATCATAATTTACATCCATTAAATGAAATGTAACACCGGATTGTTTTTCATTGTTGAGAATTGTTCTAATATAAGGATTAGGACCTCTATATTGAGGAAGTAAGGAAGGATGTACATTAATACAAGCTATTTGTGGAATATTAATAGTTTGAACACAAAACTTTTCACTCCAAGAACCGACTATAATAATGTCCGGTTTTAATTTTAATAACTCATTTTGAAATTTTTTCGAATTAACACTATCAGCTTTTATATCATATAAATTATGGCTTTTAACATAATTATAATCCTCCGTGGGTGATATGATATCATGAAAAAAACGCATAAAAGGAGAATATAAAACATTTTCATGCCTGAAAACACCTGCAAGTTCGTGTTTTGAATTTAAAACACCATCAGCAAGCGACCTAAACATCTCTCCATAGCCGACAAGTACAATTCTCATAGTTATTATCATAGTTTATAAAGAGAAAAAAGAAAATAATGTAAATTAAGTATTCGTTTTTGTAATAAAAAAGATTAAAATAGTTTTATAAAGATTTCTTTTTATATAAAATGGAATCAGAAAGAGAAGGAATTTTTGAGCGGTAATTTTGATGATTTAGAAACAACGGCAAGAAAGTCGTCCGTAATACAAGAAAGAATGAGTCTTGTATCAAGTCATATGTATAAACAGTTCCTTGAATATCAGCAGTCTAATGCAAATACCGTTGTACTATTTGATAAAATGGTTGAAAATATGGCGCTTACTGTTGAATATTTAAAGCAATCCTTCACAGTCAGAGGTATTCCCTCCGAAAATATTTATTATCAATATGATAAACAAAGACATATAGCAATATTAAATATACTTTGGCACTCAATAAGCTTTTATTCAAATATGAAAGATAAACCGAAAGCACTGCACAGAGAAAAAGATGTTCCGTTATTTACGGGCAGAATTATTGCAATAAAAGGTACGCTTCCCGAATTAATGCACGGTTATAACGATGAAATTGAACAAAAACTTTTAGATATGGAAGCAGCCTCTTTGTATGTCCCTGCGGATAAAAGCGGAAAAGCAATAATAAAAATCCGCCATTTAGGCAATCAAGAATTTTATATTAACCAAATGGAAGCACCGAGAGAATTTTTATTAAAAGTAATAGAAACCATCTGCGGCGGCGGGAATTACCATAAAGAAGGTTCAAGAGTTACTATTAGTATATAATTCTGTAAATTATTGTAAAAGCTCAAATCATAATTTAAATCAAATAAAGTCTGATTAATATGTCCGAAACACTGTCGGGGGGGGGTATTTTGGTTGTATTTTCAAAAATATTATGTTAAACTGTGTATATTAATTTGTCGGTTTATTATAAGAGAGAAGTGAGTATGAAATATAGAAAAATTTTAGCTGTAAGCCTTGCCGTAAGCACTTTAGTGTTGGGGGGGGGAACAGCGTAAATGCTCGTATTACAAACAACGATACGTTAACTATAACGGAAAATTCAAGTAATTACAGTAATAATTCTTATACCGGAACCGGTGCTGTAATTTATAACAGTGGAACTTTGTTAATTAACGGCGGTTCTGAGAGCATAACTTTCTCAAATAATTCTGCTTCATCATACGGCGGAGCTATTGCAAATTGGGGCAGCAGTGCGGTTTCAACTATTATTAATTCTTCTTTTAGTTCAAATAGTGCAACATATTATGGCGGTGCGATTATAAACGTTGGAGGAACTGTAACAAGCAGAGGGAATACATATAGCAGCAATACGGCTACCCATGGCGGCGCTATATTTAATAATAGCTCTAGTGATACTATTAACTCGACAGGAGATACATTTATTAATGAAAATTATGCTAGTACGGCGGGTGGAGCTATTTATAATAATGGTACTTTAAATATAACAGACGGTGTATTTAGTAAAAATCATGCCGGAGTGCAAGGTGGTGCTATTTATAGCACTTCATTAATGTATATTAACAGTGCCAAATTTACAAATAACTATAGCACAACTTGTGGCGGCGCTATTGCTTATTGGAGTACTAATAGCTCTGTTATATCAGAAATATATAATTCTACATTCTCTTCTAATTATTCAGCGGACGGCGGTGCGCTGCATTTTGGTTATGGAACTCTTAATATTTATAATACGGATTTTTTGGGCAATTACGCTACATCGGAGCAAGGCGGTGCAATTTCAACATCAACATCAAATTACGATGCTTATTTGAATATTTCAAATTCGACGTTTGAAAATAATTCAGCTCCGTTACAGGGCGGTGCGATTTCTAATATGATTACGATGAATATATATAACAGTACATTTAAAATTAATAAAGTAACAAATACTTCACTGACAAGTTCTTTTTATCCACTCGGCGGTGCAATATTTTTAGGTGCTGTAAGCCAAACCCTTATATCGGGTTCAACTTTTGACACAAATTCTTCCGGATATTACGGCGGTGCTATAGGAACAAGGCTCGGAAACAGTGCCGACAACAGCGGAGCTGTTCTTGATATCTTAAATTCAACTTTTACAAACAACACAGCCTCAGCTAACGGCGGTGCGATCTATAATACATTCTATAACAGTGATACAAATG
>JAJQHF010000173.1 GCA_021199975.1 Candidatus Gastranaerophilales bacterium | reverse complement strand
GATTAGATTAACTGTGAAATTGAGATTTATAAATTATCTTGAGACTTTCCAGGTGTCTCAAGATAATTTATAAATCTCAATTTCACAGTTAATCTAATCTTCTTTTGTGTGTTTCTTTACAATGATAAAAGTTCGAACCTATCATTTTTAAAATTTGCTGTTTAACTTTAGGACATGCCTGTAAATAGGCTTGCGGTGCGTGTTTGCAGAAGTTTTCCAATAAGTTCGTTCCTTCATCAAAAGTTCGAGCTGCACTATTAAACCCTTTTAATTTTTCTAATAATTCATCTCTTTCACTATACCAGAGGTTATGTTTTTCCCTCCAAAATTCCTCTGTTATTTTACCGTCTAACTTATCCGCATACAAATTATCAATTCTTCTCTTTAAGATTTCAATTTGTTTCTGTATCGCTTCTGTACTTGTTTCTTCATATTCGTTTTTAAGTTTTCTTGTTTCTTTTATTCCCTTGCGTATCATATCAAATAAACCGCTATCAGGATTAGGAATTTTTTTAATTAAATCCCAAAATACTTTATCTAATTTTTCTTCACGTACCCAATCTTTTTTGCAATCTCCGCCACGTTTCCCGGTGCAGTGATAATAAACATATTTGCCTTTTTTTAATTCTGCCGTCAATTGACATCCGCAATGTCCGCATTTAATCAAACCTGCATAGGTAAATTCTATATCGTGAGTCCTTGCCTTTGATTGGTTAAATAGTTTCTGAACCTTGTTAAATAATTCAACATCTATTAAAGGCTCGTGCTTGCCGTCATATATTGCACCATTATATATAAATTTTCCGATATAAAAATAATCGTGCAGAATATATAGCATTTTAGGTTTTGAATACATCCGCCCTTTGTGGTTAAATCCTTCATTATATAGTTTTTTTCTTAATTCTTCTACAGAATACACTCCTGTTGCGTATAATTCAAAAAGACGTTTAACGTATGAACTCTTATCAGGATCAGGAATAATAACACGTTTCCCTTCCAAACCGCCGGCATTTTTATAACCTACGGGTGCTTGCTGGGGATAATACCCTAGCTGTGCTTTTTTATTCTTGCCCTTTTTTACTTCTTCCGAAAGATTATCAATATAATTCTTTGCCATTAAAACTTTTATGCCGTGCATAAATTTAACGTGAGATGAAGCATACTCACTTATAATCATATTTCTTTTACAAGATGTACTTCTAGATGTTTAAATTCATCAAGAGTTAGATAATCTTTAAGGTTTCGATATACACGGTCGGTTTTTTTTCGCAAGTATTGCGTCAATGTTATTTTCGGTTATAAAAGCAAGCATTTTATTAAACTGTTTGCGTCCGGCTTTTTTAGCCGTTTCAGATTCAACAAACATCTTTTCGATTATAAAATTATTTTCTTTAGCGTATTTCCCTAAAAAATTCTATTTGTGCCGGAATTGAAAAACCTTATTTTTCTTGCCGACCTGAAGATACTCTAGCATATATAACAGCTTTTTTCATAGATTTATATTAGCATAAAAAATCGGGTAATTGAAGTTAATTACCCGAAAATAAAAGAGTTATGAGTTTTACATAAGTTTCAACTATTTCATCCTCTGTAACCTCCTGATATTCTTCCGGAGGTAATAATACCAGTTCTATTTCATCCTCCGGCATTGCCTTGTTCCCCAATCTCAAATAATATTGTAATAATTTGTTTACGAATTTTGTCATAAACTACACGAAAAGAATTGCCTAAATGTTCAAACCTAAAAACAGTTTTGCGGTTACTTTGGCGTTCTATAAATTCAAGTTCCTGATTTTGTATTTTTCTTATAAGTTCTTTTTCATTTAAGAGAACTCCGACACGTTCAAGAGAACGTTTGAAAAAGTGTTGTTTTACAGCTTTTTTCTTGCTTCCCATATTCAACCCTCATAAATTCCTATTTCACATATTGCAAACAATGAACAAATTTTATAAATTTTTCGTTATAATGATATGGAGGTGAATTATGAAAAAGCTGTTTGCTTTTTTATTTTTAATCTGTTTCATCTGATTAAAAATATTGTTGCCATAAATTATCAAACTTTCTGTAAAAAATTCCTAAATTATTTGTGAGTTTACAATGTCAAAGGTTGTATTTTTGTATTTTAATGAATGGTATAATTAAAACGGATAGAATGAATATTTGGAGAAATTAATTTCATAATATTGTACTGTCGTTATATTTCAATCACTATTGTATTTTCAGCTGAGGTGTCATTTCCGTTTTCATCTAAGTAATGTACAGCTCCAAGAACTCCGCTTGTATAGTATTCTTGCTTTTCAGCTATATTATAATCATCAATGGAACTATTATATTCAAGTGTTCCTTCTACAATTGCGTTTATATCATAATCTCCGGATGACAGCCTGTCTTTTTCATCAGATAAGGTGGAATCGCTTATAAAATAGATCCGGTGCCGCCTTCAAGGTTAATTGTAATACCATCTTCATCATATTCAATTAAATTTCCAATAATTTCAGCGCCATCTTCTGTGTAGCTAAGAGCATTTATTGCGGATAAAAGCCAGCAATCACCTTGTGTACCTTGTGTTGTATCTTCAATGGAACCATTTCTTGTGCTGTTTGAATTGGTTTGATTTGTGGTGCGAAGGGAAGAAGCTTTGGTATAATAAAAAACATAATCTGAATTAACACTTGTCATTTATATCCCTCTCTTTTAAAATATATTCTATATATAAAGTATATATTGTTAAAATTATTGCTTTTTAGAGAGTTTCATATGCTTATTTTTAAGATTTGTTAAAAAGAACAATGAAAATGTCAATTTTTATTGTTCATACAACTTTATGGAAGAACAAAAGTAAGTAATAGATAAAGTAAAAAAGGAAGGAATAATAATATGCCGACACCTGCATACTCACCTATAGAAAAAAATCTTGGAACAACTTGTTCAATAACAGAACAGCCAAAAGACACAAGACAAATAGTCAGAGAAGAAATCAAAAGAGCTAAAGACCTTGAAAAATTAGAAGAACAATATAAATCGGGAGAAATTTCAGCCTTTGAATATAAGGCAGGGAAATTCCTATTGACTGCTCCGTTATTTACAGATGATAATTTAGGAACAGCCGGCGCAAAATTCGCAACTCCAGCTTAAATTTACATTTTAGAAACAGGCGGTTTATATAAAAACCGTCTGTTTTTTTGTTAATAAAAAATTAATGTAAACTTTTTATAATAGAATTAAAAAAATATGCAAATAATATGTTTCAATAAACTTATATAATTGTCGTGTTTCCAATGTGAGGTTTGAATGAAAATAGCATACATAAATTCCACACAATCAGTCAGTAAATATAGAGGTACAGACAACAAAGATAAAACCTCACAGTGCTTTTTTAATAAAGATAATCAAATAAACGAATTATCAAATGTATGTTATAAACCGATTTCATTTGGAAGAACTACGGCAGAACATAAAAGCTGGGGCGGTCAAATTGACCCTGAAACAAAGGAAGTATCATTTAAATTATTTACATATCCTGACTCAAAAAAAGCTTATGTCACCGTCATAAAAAGAAATGACAAAATGAATAAAAAATCATACGAGTTGGAAAATAAAGGAAACGGGATATTTGAGTCAAAAGAAAAACTTTCCTCTGATAAAGCTGCCTCGGGAGATTATTATTACTACACTATTTATAAAGGAAACGGAGATATAGACAGGGTTAAAGATCCATATTCATACAGACAAGAAAAGTTAACAGGAATATCAACTCTTTATGACCACTCACTCTTTGAATGGAGTGACGACAGCTGGTATAATGGCAATAAAAACAGAATTTCAAGAAAAGCAAACAGTAAAAATCAATTAACTTCATTAAATGAAGCATCAATTTATGAATTAAATATTTCTTCTTTTACGAAAAAGGGTTCTTTTGATGCTGCAAAAAACAAACTAAAAAAAATAAAATCAGAAGGATTTAATACTATAGAAATAATGCCGGCAGAGAATACATACTCCTTTAACTGGGGTTATGACGGAGTAGATAAAATGGCACCTTCCGAACATTTAGGCGGCCCGGACGGATTAAAAACCCTAGTAAATGAAGCACATAATCAAGGATTAAATGTAATAATGGATATGGTTCCAAACCATATAGGTCCTGACGGTTCGGAACTATTGCAAGCAGGACCTTATACGGGAGGTTCAAACTGCTTTGGCGATTCCTTTAATTATGAAGGAGAAAACTCAAGGTATGTTCGTGATTTTATTGTTAATGCCGCAATGAATTGGGTAAAAAATTACCATTGTGACGGACTCCGCCTTGATATGACAAAATTTATGAATTCTGATTACACTTTAAAGCAAATAGTTTCAGAATTAAACTATCACTCTCCCGATACTTTTATTATTGCGGAAGACAGCAGAGAACATGTTAATGTAAATAATAACGGCGATTTTTATGATGATTATAATGAACCTCATGATAAAAGAGTAACAAATCCTCTAAAAACCTATGAAACAGGAGAAGGAGAAAGCGAAGATATACATTGCAATGCAATTGAAAAAATTTCAAATGGAGAAACTTCATTAGGCCGACTGGGCTGTGACAGTGAATGGGATTTTAATTATTTTCACACTTTAAAAGATGAAATATACGGCGGTATCGACCTTGATTCTTTTGAAAAAGCGTGTTATTGCAGTCAAAATCGGGTTAAATATGTTATGAGCCACGATGAAATAGGAAATTTTGAAGGGTCAAGACTTATTCCGAAACTAATGACCCCTATGCTTCATCTTGAGGACAATATTTTATTAAATGAGGAGGATTTAAAAAGGTCTAAAGAGTATTCGGATTTAAAACACTGCCCTCAAGAGGAGGCTTTAAATGTAATCAGAGCGCAAAAAGCTCAATTTACAGCAGAAGAACTTGCTATAATGCTTCAAACAGGAGAATTAGACAAATATGATACATCTAAAATAACATCAAAACATTGGATAAATGCGGTTGAACAATCTTTTAAAAATGATGTTCTTAAAAAATTAGATATAAAAACTGATTCCGGAATAAATTTAGATATGATAAAAACAATGTATAACAGAAGTTTTAGCAGGAATAAAATGGCACTGGCAAGAACCTGCTCAATTCCCGGTGCAAAAATGGTATTTCAAGGAGATGAAAATGCGGATTTAACTCCATTTAGATTTTTCAGGGAATTTAAATCAAATAAAGATGAAGGAAATTTATATATAGAAAAAGGTTATAATACAGGAAAATCCGCATTAAGAGAATCAACCCTCGGTAATATTAAATATTCTCAAAACGGAAGAAATACAATGAGAAAATTTTTAAACCTTACAAAAGATTTGAATAAACTAAACAAGGAAAATCCTGCATTAACGAAAGGATATCTTGATAAATCTGAAACGGTTAAACACCATGGTTCAAATGTTTTTGCAACATTAACAAAAGATAATAAATCAAATAATGAAATTTATACAATTACGAACTTTAATGCTGCAGGTTATCCGAGAAGTGATGCTGCAGATTATTATATAAAATTCCCTCAAGGAGAATGGACTGAAATATTAAATACAGATGATAAAAAATACGGCGGAAGCGGCATTCATAATAACAAACAAAATATTATAAGCGACGGCAAAACAAACTCACCTATAAAGCTTGCAGGTGAATCTACAATATTATTTAAAAAAATAAAATAAATATCATTTATTTTCATCCTTTATAAAACGGGCACCCTCTAACTCAAAACCTTTAAGTTCATTATTCTTTTTGTATTGAGGATTAACAAACACTTGCAAAGAAAGATTAACACCGTCATTGTCTTTTAATCTTCTGCACCTGTTTTTTAAAAATGATTTCACGTTTGAAAAATAATTTCTTGCAGCATATGAAGATTCAAAAGATTTTGAATGTCCAAGTCTGTCCATTGCATCACCTTTTGCACGTCCTACTGGTTTCGCCATTTCTTTTACAGTATCGACATCCTTACCTGTCACAAGAAAAATATCCGGTGTATCTTTATCATAAATGGAACAAACTTTGGGGTTGCACTTATAATCGAAATCATACTGCTCGTAATAGTCAACAAAATCTTCTCTCTTGTTGTTTTTTAATGTTCTGTTAAGGTTTCTTACTATAATCCCGTGGCATTTTTTTAAATTACTTTCATCAATAACTCTAGAATATCTGTCATTATCGGGATTTTTTGCATAGTATTTCACAGGAACATAACTTTTAAAAGAAATATTCATATTGTTATTTATCATTTTTTATCCTTTTTTCTATAGATAAAAACCCTGAATATTTTTTTTGCTGATTAATAAATAATTTATTTTAGAGTGCTAATAATTTTATATATATTCATATAC
>JAJQHF010000215.1 GCA_021199975.1 Candidatus Gastranaerophilales bacterium | reverse complement strand
AACCATTACATTTCAAATTATCGTTATGATTTTGAGATGTGTCAGAGAATTTTTTGAAACTTTCGGAAGAATATCATACCAATTTACGCAGGTTTTAAAATACATTTTGAGTTTTCAAATTAATATAAAACAGGTAATTGAACAGTCTTCACGCTTTGCCGTAGATTCATTGCCGATAACATTATCGATTGTATCAATGACCGCAATAATATTGGCAATGCAGGTTGCCCCGGAACTTATAAAACAGGGCGGCAAGGACTATATAGGGCTTTTGGTATCTTTAACAATGGTAAGAGAAATCGGAGTTATAATGTCCGGATTTGCCATTATATCAATGGTCGGCTCCTCACAAGCCAGTGAATTAGCAACAATGAGAGTTACCGACCAGATAGATGCAATGGAAGTGCTAAAGGTATCTCCGTTTAAGTATTTATTTTTGCCTAGAGTTCTTGCAGGATTTATAATGATGCCTTTTATAGTAATTATTTCATCAACAATAGGTATTATTGCGGGAGGATTTACCGCTATGTTAACGGCAAAAGATTTAACATGGCTGTGTTATATAACTTCCGTTTGGCAAGGACTTTATGTAAGAGATATTAATATTATGCTCTTTAAATCGGCATGCTTTGGCGGATGTATAAGTTTAATAAGTTCAAGCTGCGGATATGATGCAAAAGGCGGCGCAAAAGGTGTAGGTATTGCAACAACAAAAGCCGTTGTATGGTCTTTTGTTGCTATAGTTATTGTTGACTGTATATTTGCAGCGGCATTTTATATGTAAAAAGAAGGTTATTATGTCAATAAAATTTGAAAATTTAACAAAAGAATTTGACGGAAGAAAAGTTTTAAATAATATTTCTTTTTCTGTAGAAAAAGGAGAAATATTATCAATTGTCGGTTTCAGCGGTTCGGGAAAAAGCACCATTCTAAAAATATTATGCGGTCTTATAAAAGCGGATTCGGGGAATATAGATATAGATGAAGGTGATATCGCAATGGTATTTCAGTACTCGGCACTTTTTGACTCTTTAAATGTATTTGATAATATATCTTTTGCACTTCAAGAACGTAAAGAATTCAGAAATAAATATACAAAAGAAGAACTAAAAGAAATAGTGGCAAAAAGTCTTAGTATTGTAGGATTATCAGGTATAGAAGACAAATATCCGCATGAATTATCGGGAGGTATGCAAAAAAGAGTCAGTCTTGCACGTGCAATTGTAACAAAACCTCAGTTTATATTATATGATGAACCTACTGCAGGTCTTGACCCTGTTGCTTCTACAGTAATAGAAGATTATATCTTGCATTTAAGAGAAGAAACAAAAGCGACATCGATTGTAGTAACTCACCAAATGTCAACAATAACAAGATGTTCAGATAGGGTAATAATGCTTTATGACGGACAAATTGTATTCAGAGGAACTCCTGATGAATTGCTTAAACAGGATACTCCTTATACAAAACAGTTCGTGTCAGCTGCAATAGAAGGTCCAATGAAGATTACGGCAGCCGGATTTTAAATTTTTATTTTTATTGTAAAATGGATTTGGAAAAGGATTAATATGAAATTTTCATCATCATTCAAAGTCGGAATACTCGCAATAACAGCAATAATTATTTTGTTGTTTACCGTTTTATGGATAAAAGGAAAAGCTATATCAAATGCGGAGAGAATAACCGTAAGTTTCAATGATGTTAACGGTATGCGCCCCGGCAGCGGAGTTCAAATGATGGGAGTGAGAATTGGGCAGGTTGAAGAAATTAAACCTAAAATCGATTCATCAGACAGCCATGTTGAGGTTAAATTCGTAATTACAGAACCAAATATAGAAATCCCTAAAGCTTCGGAAATTTCCATTCAACAATCAGGTATTATTGGCGAACAATTCCTTGAAATTACTCCGCCGAGAGAAAAAGTTATTTATTTGCCTGAATCCGATAAATCTTTAATACTTCATGCTGATGATAAAGTTCAAATGGAATTGGATAATAAATATTATGATATCGGTACAGTCAAAAAAATTGAAATTGTTGAAACAAATATGCTTCCTGTTTTGATTAAAGAAAATATAAAAACAAAAAATTCATATAAAATAAAATACATTATAGATTTACCCGGACTTGTAACCCCTGAAATGATTGAAGGTAAAATAGTCCAAGATGCTAATGAAAAAAAATTAAGACTTCTCCCAAAAGACGACGTGGATGTTCCTTATCCAAAAACAGATTCTCCGTATACAGTAATTGAACCTATGAGAATTGCTGATTTTCTTGCTCTGCAATATAGAAGTGCGGAATCTTTAATCGAAACAAATGAAAGAGTTTCTTTACTATTGTCTGATGATGTTATAAGAGATTTACAAAAAAGCGCTGTTAATATAACGGAATTAACGGAAAATGCAAATGTAACTATGGCAAAGGCACAGGAATTAATTGATTTGTCAAAAATAGAGCTCGAAATGCTTAGCGAAAGTGCAAATAATTTATCTGATAAGTTAATGGAATTAACCGAAAATATTAACAGAATAGCAGGCGATAAAGAGTTTGTTGATAATACGGCAAATGCAGTAAAATCCATTACAAGATTATCTGATAATATATCCTGCCTGATGGAGGATCCAAAAACGAAGGCTACTTTATCTAACCTCGATATCACTTCTAAAAATATAGCGGAACTTTCAAGCTACATTAATGATATGTCAAAGGATGCGCAATTAAAGGCATATCTTAAAGAATCCGTTGTAAAAATGAATACGGCGCTTGATAAGTTGACCGTAACATTAGATACGGTTAACTATGCAACAGAGGATGAAGAGAAACTTAAACAAACAATGGATGATATAAATGAAACATCTGAAAATTTAAGAAAATTCTCAGAAAAATTAAATAAAAGATTTTTAATTTTCAGGCTATTATTCTAAGGCAAATATGAAACTGTTTATATCAAAACTTCATTATAAAAAGAAAAATGAGTTAAATTTATATGAAAAATCAGCTGTAATGTTTTTACGTGTTATAGGTGTGTTTTATGGTATTCCTGTTTTTATAAGAAACAAACTGTACGATAAAAAACTCTTGCCTGCATATAATTCAAAATCTTTTGTCGTTTCTGTCGGCAATATTACAACAGGAGGTGTCGGGAAAACACCGCTCACCCTTGAAATCGCAAAATATTATTTGAGCCTTAATAAAAAAGTTGCAATTATATCAAGAGGATATGGCGCTAAACTTTCAAATAAAAAGCCTAATTTAATTTCTGACAGGTCGGGTGCATTATATACAGCGGATATTGCAGGAGATGAACCTGTTTGGCTTGCTGATAACGCAAAAGGAGCTTATGTTGTTACATGCGCAAGCAGAATAAAAGCGGAAAAATTTATAAAAGAAAAATATAACCCCGATATAATAATTCTTGATGACGCATTCCAACACCGAAAAATGAAAAGAGATTTAGATATTATGGCTGTTGACGCTAATAATAAATTCGGCAACGGCTATATGCTTCCGGCAGGTCCATTAAGGGAAGATTTAAATAACATAAAAAGAGCTGATAAAGTTATAGTTGTAAATAAAGATTTTGACTCAAAAAACGCATTGAAATATTGTGATTATTTGAAAAAAAGGTTTAAAAAACCTACATACTTGTGTAAAATTGTTCCTGATTGCACATATAATATAATCACAAACGAAATATTGCCCAAAGATACAAGAATAATGGCTTTTTCTGCTATCGGACAACCAACAGGATTTTATAAATTTCTTAAAAATGATTACAAGCTTACAGCTGTTTTAGAATTTGATGACCATCATATTTATGAACGTGATGACGTTTCTAAGATAATACATTATGCACAGGAAGAAAATATAACTCATATTGTTACAACTGAAAAAGATGCCGTAAAATTGAAAACTGTTATTAAAGATGTGGAACTGCCTGTTAAATTTTATGCTTTAAAATTAAAAGCATATATTGATATAAAGGAAGTATGCGGAATATGAAAATTTTAGTTGTAAGATACCGCTTCATAGGAGATATGATATTAACAATACCTTTTCTCCGTAATTTGAGATATAAATATCCCGATGCCCAAATTGATATGCTTGTTTCACCTAACTCGGGCGAAATATTAGAAGGGTGTCCTTATGTTAATAACTTTATTTTTTTTGATACGACAAGAAAACATAAATATGAAAACGGAAAAGGCAAAAAAAAATCTTTCTTTTCTTATGTAAAAGAACTGAAAAAAAATAAATACGATAAAGCCTATGTCCTTAAACGCTCGTTTTCAAGTGCTTTATTATGCTTTTTAGCGGGAATAAAAGAAAGAATCGGCTATGATACGGAGAATAGAGGTTTTCTGTTAACCAAAAAAGTAAAATACGATTTAAATAAACATGAATCATTATGTTTTCTTGATGTGTTAAAAGCAGAGGGCGCAGAGATTAAAGATACATATCTTGAAAATTGGGTGAGTGAAAAAGATACAAAAAAAATTATGGAACTTTTTAAGGATAATCATATTTCAAGCGAAATAAAAAAAGCAGTTGTAAATGTTACAGCAACAAATGAAGGTAAAGTGTGGGATATAAGTAATTTCGCACGAATTATCGAATATCTTTCAAACAAAAAAAATGTACAGGTTATATTTATAGGAGCAAAATCCGATAAAGCCGTATATGAAAATATAAATTATAATGAACCTTTAAAAATTCCCCCCATAAATTTATGCGGTGAAACAACAATAAAAGAAAGCTTAGCACTATTAAAAGAAACAGATTTCATTATAGGCAATGATACAGGTACCCTTCATGTGGCATCTTCAATAGGTATAAAAGTAATAGGCTTATATGGACCAATGCCTTTTGAGAAGTGGAAAGCTTTAGGAGATAATAATATACTCTTAAAAGCGGATTTAACCTGTATGCCCTGCTATTTAAAGAAAAAATGCCCGAATAATAAAGCCTGTTTGAATGCAATTACAATAGAACAGGTAAAAAATGCAATTGATAAAGTTGTAAATTGATAATATTCTATTATACTTCGTTCTTTTTTGCGGCAGCATTCAATGGCAGAAATTACGCTTTTATGCAGAGTAAGAATGTAAAGAAGGAAAAAGAACAAATTTTAAGTTAACAAACATATGGAACCACCTTCTATTTATCGTGAAAATTTGTTCAGACAATATAAATATTGAAAAATATTGTATAATATTATACATCCATTTAAACGAAGTAATCAGAGGTATATAAAATGAGAGGACAGTTTACAGAGGAATTAAATTTTCTAAAGGAACAATCAGAATTTTTATATAAGCTAAAAGAAAAGAAAGAATTTCTATTTGAAAAAATAAATGAATTAAAAAATGATAAAGATAAACTATCAACTCTGATTAATCTTTATAAAGAAAAAGTAACTCGAAAAACTCAAAATGACAAAAAAGGCTCTGTAAATATAGTAAGATATACCATTTTGCAAAAATTAGAAAAAGATGAAACAATTACATCTGAAGTAATTGAAGATTTGAAAAAAAATATCATTTGAAAAATTAAATTCATATAATGAAATTATAGAAAAACTGCAAACAATAAAAGATGATGTTTTGAAAGCTAATGAAGAAAGTAACAATATAGAGATAGGAGATAAAAAAATGTCTGAAACAATTCCACTAAACCAAATTTTATACGGACCTCCGGGAACAGGGAAAACTTATAATACAATTATTACAGCAATGGAAATTATTAACGGCAAGGAATATAGTGATAAGGAAAAAGAGAACTATAAGAAAATAAAAGATGAATTTAATGACTATAAAGAAAAAGGGCGTATAGAGTTTATAACTTTCCATCAATCATACTCTTATGAAGAATTTGTTGAGGGGATTAAACCTGATATTCAGGAATGGGGAGAAGAAAATCCTCAAGATGTGAAGTATATAGGAAAAGACGGAATATTTAAGAAGATTTGTAGAGAAGCTAAAAGGAATTTATATTCTGCAAACAAAAAGAAGAAAGCAGATTTTAATACAATATATGGTATGTTTAAAGAAAAATACGAAAATGGCTCGGATTTTTCAAACCTGATTAATATACAGCATGAAACAAATAATTTGATATATCATTACGGAAAGCAAAAGAACGATAGAAAAATTGATATAAACAAAATAAAAGAAATATTTGAATCTGCTAAAAAATATTCAAGTGCCGTTGAATTCAACAAAGATTATAAAGGAAATTCTGCGCTTAAGGGATATTATTTTAATTTTTATAAAGAACTTATCAAAATCAAAGAAGATTATGAAGATGAAAATAGAATACAGAATGGAATTAATAATAATTTCCCTAACTATGTTCTTATAATAGACGAGATTAACC
>JAJQHF010000269.1 GCA_021199975.1 Candidatus Gastranaerophilales bacterium | reverse complement strand
TATCAATCGTTTTTAAATATGCTGACAAATATGGTTTCGATTGTGAAATAAATCGTTGTCTTAATTTTTTATCTTCTTCTTTATTAAATAAAATAATTTTAGTTGGTAGACCATCTCTGCCAGCTCTGCCAATTTCTTGATAATATTGTAATAACGAATCTGTAATTTGAGTATGAATAACAAATCTAACATCAGGTTTATCAACACCCATTCCAAAAGCACAAGTTGAAACTATAACTTTATAGTTATTTTTATAAAAATTATTTTCTACCTCTTGCCTTTTTTCGCTGCCAATACCAGCATTATAATGAATAGCATTTATACCGATAAATCTCAACCAATCAGAATAAATTTGCGTATTAGCTCTTGTACCGGTATAAATTATTCCAGTACCATTAATATCTTTTACAAAATTTGCTATCATTATCATTTTTTCATCTTCAGTATTAACATTAATAACTGACAATTCAAAATTATCTCTATTTAATGAACCTCTTAAGACTTGAACATTTTCACCTAATTGATGTTTTATATCATTTGCAACTTTGTCCGTTGCAGTTGCTGTCACAGCTAATACCGGCATATTAGATGGTAATAGTTTTACAACATCGATAATTCTTTTGTAATTTGGTCTAAAATCGTGTCCCCAAGTTGAAATACAATGAGCCTCATCAATAACTATCATTGCAATTTTAACTTCTTTTATAAATTCTAACCATTCTGCTGATTCTTGACGTTCAGGTGCAATATATAATAATGATATTTCACCATTTTTTGCTTTTTCAATAATTGTTTGATTTTCTTCGTGCGATTGTTCACAATTTAAAGATGCAGCATTAATACCTTTGCTTTGTAATATTTGAATTTGATTACGCATTAATGCTATTAATGGGCAAAAAATTATAGTTAGTCCATTGTTATTGTCATATAGATACTTCCCAACATACTGAAAACATAAAGACTTACCAAAAGAAGTTTTTTCTATAAGTAAAATTCTTTTTCCTAATAATAATTGCTCAATAACTTCCCATTGTCTATCATAAAAGTGGTCAAATGAAAAAATATTTTTTAAATTCTTTTCGTGTTCAAATCGCTTCAACGTAAATCAATACCCTCTTTTTTAGTATAACATAAAAATACATTACATTTCGATTACATTCTAGCTTAAGATTTTATCAAAAATCAGGTCAATTTCTTGACCAAAAATGTAATTGAAAGTGAGAATTTTGCTTCAGTTCAAAAATTGAATAAAATTAGTCTTAAGTTCTTTAATAGCAATAATTATAGACTGATATAACAAACATTGAATTCGGAGCTGACGGAACTCAATTCACTTGCTATGGTTTTAAGGAAAGTTAGCCACAAACTCCAAAAATTCATAACTTCATCATTTTTAGTAAAAAATCGGTGTCCTCCTAAATCCATTCTGCTGCCGTTATGAACATGCGTTCTTGAAATGCCGCCTATATATGGTGTTTCTTCAAGAACAACAGGCTGTATATCAGTATTTTTCAGCAAATAATAAGCAGCACTTAAACCGGCAGAACCGGCGCCTATTATTATTACCTTTTTTTGTCTTCCTTTATTTATAACTCCTTAGTATATATAACATTATAATTATACAATCTGACTATTTTGACAAATTATTTACAATTTAATGGTATATTATGTATATGGTAAAAGATACAATAATTTTTGATTTAGACGGAACTTTATTAGATACATTAAGCGGTTTGCAGATTGGATTTAATTATGCGCTAAAAAATTTCGGCTATAAAGAAAGAACTCAAGAAGAAATAAGAGCCTTTGTGGGAAATGGCATAGTTAAAGCGCTGGAAAGAGCTTTAAACGAAAATGTTGAAAAAGAAAAATTTTTTCAAATATTAAATTCATTCAAAGAATATTATCAAAATATCATGTTTGAATATACTAAACCGTATGAAGGAATTATACCACTATTAAAGGAGTTAAAAGAAAAAGGATATAAAACCGCAGTTGTTTCAAATAAATTTGATGATGCGGTAAAAAAATTATGTGAATATTATTTTAAAGACTTAATCCAAACTGCAATAGGCGAAGGATATGGAATAAGAAAAAAACCTGAAGCTGATGGCATTTTAAAAACAGTTAAAGAACTTAATTCATCAATTGAAAAATCAATATATATAGGAGATTCTGACGTAGATATTTTAACAGCAGAAAATATAAAAATACCCTGTATAAGTGTATTATGGGGATTTAGAGATAAACAATTTCTTATTGACCACGGCGGAAATATTTTTGCTCAAACTCCTAAAGATATAATAAAAATAATTGAAAAAAAATTATATTTAAGCTAATATAAGCATAGCGCACGATTTGCCGGAGTGGCGAAATTGGTAGACGCATCAGACTCAAAATCTGACGCAGCTCACCCTGCGTGCCGGTTCGAGTCCGGCCTTCGGCAATTTAAAAAAAGACACTGTATACAGTGTCTTTTTTGTATACAAAGAAGAATTTAAAAGAATGAGAGAATATATAAAAACGGAACTATCCTGATAATTTTATATTTTTATGTATCGTAATCATCAAGTCTTCACTTGTTTTTCGGGGTATCATCAAAATTTTGAAAATTTGGAAGAATTAAAAACTCAATATTAATTGGGAAAACATATTTATTTTGGCAAAGCACTGGATTTTAAAGAGCTACATGAAAGTATTTGTGTGTTTATAAAAAAATTATAGCATTTTGCAATTACCATAAAATACTAAATATAATTGAAACTCTCTTTACAAATAGTTCTAACGCATTTATTCATGCTAATATAAAGACATAAGCGAGGGTTAGGTATGACTTTGAAATTGGAAGTTCAAATTGAGAATAATAAAATTTTTTCACCATTAAGAGATAAATGGTTAATTCTTACACCGGAAGAACAAGTTAGACAAAATTATATCTGTAAATTAGTAAATTATTACGGATACAGTTTAAAACAAATGGCTGAAGAACTGCAAGTAAATAATGCTCATCGTGGACAAGGTAAAGCCAGAGCAGATATTGTTGTGTGGAAATCAAAAGAGGATAAACAACACAACAAAGCCGCTTTTATTGTAATTGAATGCAAAGCAGAAACAGTAAAAATCAGACAAGAAGATTATTATCAAGGTGCAAATTATGCTGCTTGGTCCGGCGCAAATTTCTTTGTAACAACTAATGAAAAAGAAACTAAGTTTTTTAAAGTTGATAAAGATTCTTTACCAAAAGACCTGGATGAAATAATTGATATTCCTAATGCATCAATTGTGAATGATGATAAGAAAATTAATAAATTATTGTCACAAACAAAAGCTTTTTCTAGAGATGAGTTCGCAAAACTATTATTTAAATGTCACTGTATTATTCGAAATAATGATAAACTTTCTCCGGAAGCTGCATTTGATGAAATTAGTAAAATTTTATTTATGAAAATAAGGTACGAACGAAATCCGGATGAAGATGTTTTATTTTCTTTAGAAAAATTTCAAAAAGATGAAAAACATTTTGAAAAGAATATCAAAAAACATTTACCATTAGAAGCACAAATTCCTTATATGCAATATTTATTTAAAGCAACTAAAGATGAATTTGCGGACGACAAACTTTTTGAGTCATATGAAACAATTAGAATCAAGCAATATAGTTTTGAACAGATTGTTAAAGAACTTGAAAAGTATAATCTTTCTGCAACTTCAGATGATGTAAAAGGTATTGCTTTTGAACATTTCTTAGGAACTACATTCCGAGGTGAATTAGGACAGTTCTTTACTCCTCGTACGATTGTTGATTTTATGGTAGAAGTTTTAGACCCTCAAGAAGGAGAAACTATATGCGATCCGACATGCGGTTCCGGGGGATTCTTAATCAAAGCCTTTGAATACGTAAGAGATAAAATTGAGAAAGATGTTGAACAATGCAAAAAGGATTTTAAAGCACAATTTTTTGATGAAAAATATGAAAGTTTATCTGAAAAAGAGCAGCTTGAAGTAAACGAAAAATATAGCGATATTATTAGGAAATTAACAATAGATATAAGCGTTCCAAATAAATCATATTCTAAACAAACAGAAGCAGAAAAGAATAGAAGAATTTCAAAACTATCTTCTGGCTGCATATTTGGAACAGATGCTAATCCAAGAATGGCTAGAACTTCAAAAATGAATATGATTATGCATGGCGATGGACATGGCGGAGTTCATCATCATGATGGGCTGATAAATGTTAATGGGATTTTTGAAAATAGATTTGATGTAATTCTTACAAACCCGCCATTTGGTGCAAGAATTGAAAAAGATTATCGTTTGAGTGAAACAGACAAATTTTATGATGAAGATAAGATAAAAGAATACGAAAAACGCTATGGTGAAGACTGCATAAAACAAATTAATGAACTTAATTCCGCAATTGATAAAAATCAAAAAGTATTAGATCGATTTAATTTGGGAAAAGTTAGTAGTTTGACAGAAGTTCTGTTTTTGGAAAGGTGTTTAAAACTTTTAAAATCAGGTGGAAGAATGGGAATTGTTTTACCTGAAGGTGTATTAAATAATTCTAATTTACAAAAAGTAAGAGATTATTTTGAATCAAAAGCAAAAATTCTTTTAATTACTTCCATTCCTCAAGATGTATTTATGGCTTCCGGGGCAACAATAAAACCTAGTTTATTGTTCTTAAAAAAATTTACGACAGAGGAAATTGAACAATATGAAAAAATTAAAAGTGAAGTTAAAAAAGAAATTGAAGAAAAAGTTACAAAAGAAGTTAATTCAATAATGCTGCCGGAAAAACAAAAAATATTGAATACAAATTGGCAAGGAAATAAAGGCATTATGGCTTTAGCCTTGTGGGATAAACAATATCGAAAAGAGTTAAAAACCAAGTTTGAAGCTCAGATGGAAACTGTAGGCAAAGAAAAAATCAAAGAATTATTTGATTACCAAATTCCAATTGTTCAAGTCAAAAAAGCAGGTATAACACCAACCGGAGCAGAATGTGATAATGAACTTATTGACGTAGCAAAAGAATTTAAAACATATCGTCAACAAAATAATTTATGGCAAAATAACAAATTAGAAATTAGTTATAAACTTAGAAATAATGACTTGATACGAATTATGAATACAGAGGAACAAGTTATTGATGAATAGTTGTAAATTTTCATATTTAAATTTTATAAACTTTTCAGAATTAAAACTTTGGGATTTTAAACGTTACGTTTTCAATAAGATTAATTCTACATATCCAATTGTTAAACTTGCTGATTATATAAAAGAAGAAAATTTAAAAATAAAACCATTTGATTTCCCGAAAGAAAAATTTGAAATTCTTGGTGTTAATAATAAAATAGGTTTATTTGATGCCTATGTAGAAATAGGTCAAAATATAAATCAACAATATAAGATTGTTAATAATGGATTTCTTGTTTATAACCCATATAGAATAAATGTTGGTTCTATTGGATTAAAAACAAACGAACAAAAATATAAATATATAAGCCCTGCATATGTTGTTTTTAGCTGCAAAGAAGGTTTATTGTCTAAATTTTTATATATTATGTTTAAAACAAATAAATTTAATGAATTAATTCGTGAAAATACAACAGGTTCTGTAAGACAAACCTTGTCTTTTAATTCAATGGGTCAAATTAAGATGCCCTTACCATCAATAAAAATACAACAAGAAATTGTTGACAAGTATAACAAAAAAATAAAATTAGCCGAAGAACAAGAAAAAGAAATAAATAATCTTGAAAAAGAAATTGAAATGTATTTGTTGAATAACTTGGGGTTATCAATAAATCAAAAATCTGATACAAAAAGCTCATTAAGCTTTATAGATTTTTCAAAACTTGTACTATGGGGAGCAGATAAAATATTAGGAGTAAATTTATTCTCTTGTAAGAAATATAAGTTACAATCATTAATTGAGAATCCAAGTATATATTTAGAGGTCTTTCGTGGGAAAAGTCCAAAATATGATGATAGTAATTCAATTATTTTGAACCAGAAATGTAATCGTTGGAACTATATTGACATGACTTTTGCTAAGACGGTTTCTAAAACTTGGTTAGATTCTATTGATAATAATTTTAAAACCAAAATAGGCGATGTTTTAATTAATTCAACAGGAGAAGGAACAATTGGTCGTGCATCTTGCATAACAGAAAAAAACACAGGATTATTATATGATAGTCATATTTTGTTATTAAGGCTTAATACTAAAATAGTAAATCCACTTTACTATACATACTTATTTAATAGTAGTTTTGGACAAGAACAATTAAATTTAGTTAAATCCGCCCAGTCTACAAAACAAACTGAATTAGGAATAGATAATCTAAAGAAAATAAAATTTCCTTATCCTGATATCGATATACAAAATGATATAG
>JAJQHF010000170.1 GCA_021199975.1 Candidatus Gastranaerophilales bacterium | reverse complement strand
ATATAAAAGATTTATCTTTATATGAAAATAAAAATAATGCGGTTATTTCCTCATCAGGACAGGTGATTAACAATGTTACATTAAATAACTTTAAATTAATTATTCCTAATCCCGTAACTGTTGCTTCAAATTTCTTCGGAGGTGAAGAAGTTTCTTTTAATGCGGATATTACCTTAAATAAATCTCTTGAAAAACCTGAAATAAAGGGCAGTGCAAAAGTATTTAAATATAATATAAAAAAATATCTTACCTCTGTAAAAAATGCGGATATAAGTTTTAACAATGACAATATAAGAATTATAGCGCCCGAGGTAATTGTAAATAACTCTATATTTAATATAATTGCGGATTTATCATCATTATTGGATATAAAAAATATTGTTGTTTCCAATTTACAAATAAATTCAATGAATTTAGACCTAAATCCCATCTTCCCTTTTATACAAAAAGAAAATAATCCTTTTTCATCAGCAGCATTAACTGTTAAAAAGGGCATTGTCACAGTAAATAAATTTAAAATTTTAGATTTAAAAGCAGAAGATATAAGCAGTGATATTCAAATAGAAAAAAATATTATAAAATTATCCGATATAAATGCCGGTGCTTATATGGGGCAAATTCAAGGCAAAATAGATTATGATTTAAACCGCTCGTATTTAGATATGAATATGACAGGTAAAGGGCTTGATATCAAAACTTCTTTATATGACCTTTGCAAAATTGAGGATAATTTGGAAGGAAAAGCAGATTTTACAGCTAAAATATCTATGTACACAGGTTTATATAAAGATGTAATTAAGTCTTTAAACGGAAATATGAAATTTACTGCTAACAACGGCAAAATGGGAACTTTGGGCAAATTTGAATATTATTTATATGCTCAGAATATAATTTACCACGGATTATTAAATGCCACCTTAAACAGACTGGCTGATGCCGTTAAAAGAGATGATACGGCAAAATATAAGCAGGCAAAAGGAACTCTGCTTTTTCAAAACGGTTACATATTATCCGATGACATTGAAACAACAGGCGTTAATATGAGTCTTTTTATGAAGGGCAAGCATAATTTAATTACAAATACCTCCAATATTGATATTTTTGGAAGAATATCAGATGAAGTTAAATCAAAACTCACTACATTCGGAAATTCTTCTTTTTCTGAATTATTTAATACTAATGATAACAAGACAAATATAAAACCGATTACAATTCCAAATACAATTACTGACAAAATTCCATATTTATACAACCAAAAAGAAGATAAAACAAACTTATTTAAAGTTAACATATACGGGAATATTAATTCATTGAATGCTATAAATTCTTTTGATTGGATAGTTCCGAATAATGCGGAAGAAAAAGAAGAAAAACTTCCTGATTTCTCAGATATGATGCAGGATTTATAAACACTTAAACTTAATTAATTATCATGTCCTTCTAAAACACCGTACTCGGAATGTTCTTCAATTCCCATATCAGAAATAAATTTATTATCAAAAGAAGGCATATTTTCTTTTTTCAATTTTGCAAACTGCATATTAAACTGTGCCAATTTTGAATAGTTAAATTCATTTTCCCATTTAGCAATAACAACGGTAGCAATACAATTTCCTATTAAGTTAACCGTTGTTCTTCCCATATCAAGAATTTGGTCAACCCCTAAAAGAATTGCAACACCAATTATAGGGTATCCGAAGCTTGACAGTGTGCCGGCTAAAATAACCAATGCCACTCTCGGAACACCTGCAATACCTTTACTTGTAAGCATTAAAGTACCCATTAAGAAAAGTAGTTGAAGCGGTTCAAGATGGATACCGACAATTTGAACGGAAAATAACATGGCAAGAGCAAGATATAAAGTTGAACCGTCAAGGTTAAATGTATAGCCTGTAGGCATTACAAAACCGACAATATTTTTTGACACTCCAAAATTTTCCATAATTTTCATTGCCTGAGGTAATGCAGCTTCGGAGGTTGAAGTGGTAAAAGCAAGTATAGCAGGTTCTCTTACCGCTCTTAAAAGAGAAAATACGGAAATTCCGACAATCCGGCACGCAATATTTAATATAACAAATAAAAATAGAATTAATGCAAAATACAAAGAACCGATAATCTTTGCATAATTTAACATAATTCCCATACCGCTTTCGGCAATAGCATATGATATAGCGCCAAAAACACCTATGGGTGCGAAATTCATTACAAATTGAGTAAACTTAAACATTACTTCTGAAAGAGAAGAAACGCAATCTAAAACAGGCTTTGCCTTTTCGCCGACAGCACATATTGCGAGGGCGAAGAAGATTGAAAAAACAACAATTTGAAGCAAATCACCGTATGCCATTGCCTTAATAATGCTTGTCGGAATAATATTTACAAACATATCGATAATGCTTTCGTGAGTGCTTTGTGCCGCCATACTTGAAGCGGTATCAATCATATTTTGAGAAATTGCCGTAGAAAAACCTTCTCCCGGTTTAAATATAAGCCCTACACTTAATCCTATAACAAGCGCAAAAGATGTTGCGCAAGCAAAATATATAATTGTTTTAGCACCTAATTTGCCGAGTGATTTTATATTTCCATGAGATGCAATACCTGTAACTACAACAGAAAACAATAACGGAGCAATTATCATTTTTATCATATTTAAAAAAATATGAGCAAGCGGCTGCATTTCTTTACCTATTGAGGGAAATTTCCAACCGACAAAAATTCCTGCTACCAAACTTATAAATATATATAAAGTTAATTTTGATGTTTTCATTCAATAATTGTTCCTGACACAATTATAGCAAAAAATTACGCAGATTTATTAATTTGAAATATTATTGTAAATAATTTTTGAAGCTTTAACTATAAATTCTTTGCCTTGAAGATTATTATAAGGTCTTCTTGCTAAAATAACAACTATATATTTTTTACCGTTTGCAGTTTTAACAATACCCGCATCACCCAGCATAAAACCTATGTCACCCGTTTTGTGAAGCAAAATAGCATCGTGAGGTAAACCCGCCTGTAATAATCTGTTATTTTTCACATGTCCTAAATAATCAGCAATATGTTTTTTTGAATCGCTCGATAAAATATTTGTAGAATCGATATTGTAAAACATCTTTGCCATTTCTCTTGCAGTTGTTATATTAGTTCCTTCTAAATCAGGAAGCCAGGTGTTAATATGTGTTGTTTTAAGACCCCATTTGTTCATAGCTTTGTTAACTTCCGGCATTCCGCCCATTTTTGCCATTATCATGTTTGTTGATGAATTATCAGAATTTTCAATCATAATTTTTGCAAGATAATCCATTGAATGAGCAACTCCGCCCTGAGAGTATTGTAATTTCCCCGAACCGGGAGCTCTATAGTAATCCTCTAAAACCATAGTATCATCTAACGTAAATTTACCCTGTTCTATTTCTCTGAACATTTCTATTAATACGGGGATTTTTATAATACTTGCGGCAGGAAAAGGCTCATCCGCATTTATATTTACAAAGCTTTTTCCATTATATTCCCATACATAAACGGAAGGTTTTATTCTCTTATAATGCTCCATAAGATTTAAAAGACCGTTTTTTAAAGATTTTCGTTCAAACGATTCTTGAATATCCACCATAAGATGATTTTTATATGTAACTTCTTTTATAATATATTTACCCAAAAACAAATCTTTATATAAATATGAATAAGTAGGGTATAATAAATTTTTATAATCAACTCTTAATGCTTTTTTTGTATTTACGGGAAATAAATTTGCTTCAAAATTTTTAAAAGAATACGGCAAAACCCAAAATAAAAGAAGCATAACAAAGGTAAATGAAATAATTTTTTTGAAAAAAATATTTTTATTTTTTAGCTTCTTCTTTTTTATCGGTTTAACTTTTCGGAGTACTGAATTTTTAAAATAGTACTGCTCATACATTGATGTATATAAGTCTGTTGATATACCGTCATTATATTCCGGTTTCGGCACTACAATTCTCCCCTGAGTTATCCTTATTAAAATTGCTGTTTGAAAATTTTATTCAGCAAGTACATTACATTATATTATATAAATATATTTTTCGGCAATTTTATTAATTTATGCAACAAATAAATGAGCAATTTAAAAATATATATTATATATTTTACTTTTTTAATAAATTTGATAAAATAAAAACATACGGAAAGGATGTTTTATGAGTAATCTTATTATATATACGGAAACAAATAATCCCGAACTTGAAACACTTTGCAGAAAAGTATCAGATTTAGAGGTTATCGTTAAAAGTGCGGATGATTTACAGGATATGAGTAATGAAGATGCAGCCGCAGCAATTATTGATATTTCATCAGATAAATTAAAAGAAATTTCTATGATAATGAAATTTCCTTTGCCTGTTCTTGTTATTGCTGATGATTTTCCTTCAAACATAAAAGTAAGAGGCGAAGCATATGATTTTATAATTAACCCTGTCAGCGAATATGAGCTTTCCGTAAGATTAAAAAACCTTATAAAAATAAAAGAACTAAAAGAAAAAATAGAGAATATATCAACAACAGATGATTTAACAGGATTGCATAACAGGAAATTTTTATTGGAAAGATTGGAATCCGAAATGTCTAGAGCAAAAAGATATAATTCCACTGTTTCCTGCATATTATTTGATATTGATTTCTTTAAAGTTGTAAATGATATGTACGGTTATGAGTGGGGCGATGTACTGCTAAAAAAAATTGCGGAAATGCTGTTAAATCTTGCAAGAAAAGAAGATGTTGTTACAAGATACGGCGATGAAGAATTTATGGTTATCCTTCCTGATACAAGCGAAGAAAATGCTTTTATTTTTGCTGAAAGATTTAGAAGAGATGTTGAAAAAATGTCTTTTATCCCCGCCGGTGAAGACGAAAGACATCCGATTAAAATCTCAGGAGGAATTGCTGCTTATCCTTTTATGGATAATGTTGAGGAAAATGCAAATTCCGTTATAAGATATGCGGAACACGCTCTTTATAACGCAAAAAAACGAGGTAAAAACAGAATAGTTTTATTCTCTCAAGTTAATTTGGATTACTAATAATGGTTATGCAGAGAGATAAAAAACCAATATCTTTTTCATATAACAATACAGAAAGGTGCCAATCAAGATGTATAACCTGTAATGGCTGGAAAACTCCCGCTTCTGTTCAGGAAAAAGAACTTAAACTTGAGGAATGGAAAAAAATTCTTTTTAACATGCATAATTGGCTTGGTAATTACCAATTTATAATATCAGGCGGAGAACCTTTTATAAGAGAAGATGTTTTTGATATGGCTCAATATGCCGCTGATTTAGGAGATACGGTTAATATTGTTACAAATGGATTAGCGCTTCCCGATATAATAGAAAAGGTTTTATATTCTGCATTTACAAATATTACCTTCTCACTTAATTCTGTTCAAAATCCTTCCATTCATAATATTTCCAGAGGAAGAAACGATGCTTTTCAAAGGACAATAGACTCCATACAAAATTTAAATTATATGAATAAATATAAAAGTAATCATAGATGGAAAAATATATTTCTCTCAACGGTTGTAATGCCTTCAAATCTTACTGAAATTAAGCCGATTGCGCAATTTTGCAAAACGGAAGGAATAGGTGTAAGTTTTCAGCTGATGGATAACGGTGATGCCTTTTCGACGGCGGTTGATACAAACAGCCAAATATACGGCAAGGACATAAAAATTGCCGCTCTTGAAGCAATTGATGAAATGATTGAATTAAAAAATGAAGGATTTCCTATTTGTAACGGATATAGTCAGCTTAAAGCATTTAAGATGCTGATTAATAATCCTGATGAAATAAAGAATATTCAATGTATGGTTGGTGAAAATAACTTTGCAATTGACCCATATGGTTATTGCAGAATATGCTTTTGCATGAAACCGTTGGGAAATTTAAAAGATAACCTGCCGCAGGATTTATGGTACAGTAAAGAAGCAGATGAAGTCAGAGAGGATATTAAAAATTGCACCCGCAATTGCAGGCTTTTAAATTGCAATTTTAAATAATTTTATGCAGGAAAAAAAATATGAAAAATACGTAAGCTGTAAGTGGCTTGAATCGGGAGTTTGTTTTGATAACGGAGTTTACGGTTCAAATGTAAAACTGTGCTGCTATATGAGCGCCCCGGGCGGCGGTAATTCAATGATTTTTGAAAATTATTACGGTGAAAAAATTAATTGGGATGAATTTTTTAAAATAAAAAACGAATACAGAAATATTCAAAAATCAGGCAATACGGTTGAAGGCTGCAAAGGGTGCGTTTTCCTTGAAGAAAATGATTGGCTTCAGGAAGATTACATTGATAATATTATTTTTGACCATTTTACAAAATGCAACTGTGCATGCTCTTATTGTTATACGCAAGAGGATAAAAAACGCTACAATACTCTAAAAACATATAATATTTATCCGATAATAAAAGATATGTTTGATAAAAACATAATACGAAAAAACGGCGCCATAGGTTTCGGAGGAGGAGAACCTACAATTTTGCCCGAATTTGATAAACTTATCTCTCTTTTTTTAAAAAATAATTTTGATGATATAAGG
>JAJQHF010000011.1 GCA_021199975.1 Candidatus Gastranaerophilales bacterium | reverse complement strand
TTTTTTTTACCGTTAGTATCTACATAAAAATAAATTACTTTATAATCATTACTGGATATGGCTTGTAATGCAATAAAGGCGCCATCATTTAAGTAAAATCTTGACCAGGTTGAGTTTAATGATTTTTCAGTTCCATCAAGCTCTTTAAAGTTATAGTCACAATCACCTTCTGTTGAGTTTTTGCAATCACGTGCTAGAACTAAGTTAGGCTTAAAATATTTTTCAAAAACATAATAAGTACCGTTTTCGCTAAGACTTTCAGGAAAATTCCATGTATCAGCTGAACCGTTGTGTGTAACTGCAAGATTAATTGCCTGCTGTATTACAGAATAGATTTTTTGCAGTCTTACAACTGTTTGATTTTTATTATAATCAGCAATAAAAGTACCCATACTAATAGTAAAAACAACACCTAATATAACCATGGCTATCATTGTTTCCGATAAAGTGTTACCTCTTTTGCTTCTCAACAGTATTTTTCTTCTTTGGCTTGATGAAAGCAGTAAATCAGCGGAAAAATGCCGCAACGGATTATATAAAGTTGTTTTTAAAAATTTAATCAAAAAATTTCCTCTGCTAAATTAAACAAGAATATCTGTTAACAACAGACATTAATTCTTCTTTTTCATTTTTATCTAAAGTGACTAAAGGTTTTCTTACAAATTCTTTAATTATTCCAAAATTAGATAAAGCAGCTTTAACGGGTACCGGATTTGGCGCCATAAAAAGTTTCTTAAATAATGGATATAATTCAAGATGAATTTTAAGTGCTTCATCAACTTTTCCCGATTTAAAAGCTTTTATCATTTTTTGCATTTGAGCACCTGCAATATGTGATGCAACACTTATAACCCCATATGCGCCAAGTGACATCATTGGAAGAGTAAGGCTGTCGTCACCTGAATATACTGTAAAGTCTTCAGGACATAACGATTTAATATCGCTTATTAAATCTAAATCAGAATTACTTTGTTTTACTGCAGCAATATTGTCAAACTCGCATGCTAACTTAGCTATTGTAGAAGGAAGCATGTTTACTCCCGTTCTTCCCGGGATGTTATATAAAATAATAGGCAAATTAACAGCCTGTGCAATAGCCGCAAAGTGTTCATATATTCCCTTTTGAGAAGGTTTATTATAATAAGGAACAACTGAAAGCACTGCATCGGCACCGGATTGTTGAGCTTTAATTGAAGATTTTACCGCTGTTTCCGTAGAATTTGAACCGGCACCCATTATAATTTTTGCTCTGCCGTTTACTTTTTCTTTAACAAAAGCAAACAAATCTTCTTCTTCTTCGTGGGAAAGCGTAGGGGTTTCTCCTGTTGTTCCTGCTGTTAAGATTCCTTCTGTTCCTGATTTTATCAAATGATTTATTAATTTTTCTAATGAATTATAATCAATACTTAAATCCTCATTAAAAGGAGTAATCATTGCAGTAATAATTTCACCTGCATTATATCTCATAACAATTCCTTTCTAAAAAACCTGCATTTCAATAACTTTTTCTGCTATTCTTACTGTATTAAGAGCTGCGCCTATCCTTAAATTATCGGCTACACACCAAAATGTGACGGCATTATCAAAGGCAATATCTTTTCTTATTCTGCCTACATAAACAGGATTTGTTCCTGCCGCTTCAACTGCTGTCGGAAATTCATAGTTCGCAATATCGTCAACTACTTTTACTCCCCAGGCATGCTCTAAAATTTCCCTTGTTTTTTCAGGGGTTATATTCTTTTCAAATTCAACCGTTACAGCTTCCGAATGCCCTACAAAAACGGGTACTCTTACAGCCGTACATGAAATAGGTGTATTAGGATTTAAATGAAGAATTTTTCTTGTTTCATTTGTAACTTTCATTTCTTCTTTTGTATAACCATTTTCGCAGAATACATCTATTTGAGGAATACAATTGTAAGCTATAGGCTTTTTGAATACTTTATTTTCAAAAGGTTTTTCTTCGTTTACAGCAATTGTATTTTCTCTTAATTCATTAATAGCCGCAAGCCCCGCACCTGAAACCGATTGATAAGTACTTACAATCATTCTTTTTATACCTGCATAATCGTGAAGAGGTTTTAATACCAACATTAATTGAGAAGTTGAGCAGTTGGGATTTGCAATTATACCTTTATGAAGTTTAATATCTTCATCATTAACACCTGCAATTACGAGAGGAACCTCCTTTTCCATTCTGAAAGCACTTGAATTGTCAATATATACGGCGCCTCTTTTAACTGCTTCATGAGCTAATGCTAAACTTGTAGAGCCTCCGGCTGAAGCAAGAACTATGTTAATGCCTTCAAAAGCATCAGGCACAGCTTCTGTTACGGTATATTCTTTTCCTTTAAATTCCAATTTTTTTCCTGCACTTTTTTTACTTGCAAGAAATTTAATATCTTCAAATACTACATTATTTTCTTCTAAAATTTCCAAAATGTGCCTGCCGACAACACCTGTTGCGCCAAGAACTCCTATTACGGGTTTTCTCATATTACAATACCTCTGTTTCTACTTTTGTAATTATCTGATAAATTTGGTATTAATACAAGTATTAAACATATCTTAAAAAAGTAATTACGGATAGAAGATGAGGAAAAACCCAAAAAATGACAATTTTTTGAGGTTGAGCGTCTGCCCGCATTAAACGGAATTACAGCCGAAAACTCTACGTTTCCGGCTTTCAGCCTCTGCAGGCAATCCGCTTTTCAAATATAACCCAAGGTGTGTGTGAGATAGCATACAGCCTGTATCGAAACCGTTCCCGAGAGTTTGCGAGAAAAATTTTAATTTTTCCGTAAACTCGATAATTCATTCATTTTGATAAATCCAACATACTTCCGAGGATTTTGTCATACTTAGGGTTTGAAAATTTCATATAACCGCTCGAAGGGGTAAAAGTCATTTCACCAAAATAAATCTTGCCATTAACATTATGCAAATCAACCCGAACAAATTTAAAATTTTTAGATAATATTCGGGCAATTTCAAGCATTTTATCCAAATTTTCAGGCGGGGGTACATTTTCTTTGTGCAAATTTCCGCCGTAATTAAAATGCAGATTGTTCCACTTTGTATCAAACATGGTGCAGCAAATATTGGGACTTCTTTTTTCTGAAGCAAAAAGAATTAAGCGAGGCTCGCCATTAAAACAAAAAAATAAATATTCAAAAAGTTCATTCGTATTTTTTATATATTCTTCTATAAAAATAACAGGCTTAATCTTATCATATTGCATTTCATATCCGCATTTATACGCATAATTAATTTTCAGATAATTATTAAATTCATCCTTAAATGAAGCTTTTGGAAAGCCGCCCTCTATCACAAGGGTTTGCATTTTGCAGGCATGATTTGTTTTTATAACGTATTCTTTTGGCAGTTTTGAAAAATCAATATCTTCATACTTTTCATAAACCCCATAAATTTTTTTTAAATATTCTTCCCCTATTTGTTCCTTTATCCAATCACGCACAAGAATTTTATCAGCAAGACGGGTTTTAATCGGAATGCAATCATATACTTTCAGCCATTGTATTTTTTCCGTAAAAAGTTTCGGATTTTTAAAATTTATAAATCGATGCTTGCAAAAAAAATACTTCCAAAAAACCTTTCTTTTTAACTCTTTGTTATCCATATTTTTTATAACTTTAACTTTCTTAAGATAATATAGAAGTGCGGTTTTTAGCCGCACTTCTATATTTTAGCTGCGAAAAAATTAAAATTTTTCTCACACACTCATTATTGTTCTACCCACCAAGAACCGTCATATTCAACCGCACCTTCTGTGCCTTCGGCAACTTGTATAACTGTAAATGTATCTGTGCCATCTGTTAAAGTTATAGAGCCGTCATTATTAATGCTGCTGATTGTATAATCATTCCCATTTATGCTAACGGTCTGACCTTCTTCATAATTATTTGTTGAACTTTGAACATTTTCTTGTTTTGTTGACATATCTTCTCTCCTGTAATACTTACCAACATTGAGTTTAGCAAAAAAAAAAAAATGTCAATACTTTGTATTGGAGATTTATATTAACTTTACACCAAACGCAGAAATATGAATTAGACTGCAACACAGGTAATATATTATCAAAAATATGATTCTAAGTCTGTATTAAAACTGTTCCAATGAGTTTGCGAGAAAAATTTTAATTTTTCCGCAAATTCGTTTTGTAAAAAATTATTAAGTTTTTTTATTAAATTATTAAAAAATACAATAGTTTACTTTACGAACTCGTAATTAAGTTGTATAATTATCCTGTTATTAATGTTTCGGCTAGTGTAAATATTGCAAGTTCTTAAATCTTACATAGAACTTGCATTTTTTTATCTTTTAAAATTTTTGAATATGATATCTATAATTTATTTTTAATTTCTTTTCCTTCAACAAAGTCAGTAAGGTTATCAATGGTTTTATTTAAAATTCTGTCTACGGCTTCTTTTGTATCGTATGCAATGTGAGGTGTTGCAATAACGTTATCAAGGGTTAGAAGTTTGCCGTTTATTAATGATGTGCGTAAATTTTTAAGATTTAAGTTTTCTCCGGGTCTTTTATTCGAGATTGTATCTTCAAATTCTAATACATCAATCGCAGCGCCTTTTATTTTATTGTCTAATAATGCATTGTACATTGCTTCTGTGTCTATTAATTCTCCTCTTGCCGTGTTTATGATTATGCAATTTTCTTTCATTAAATAAAATTTATTTTTATCTAAAATGTGGTATGAATTGGGGGTTAAAGGGGCATGCAGTGTTATAATATCTGAAAGTTTGCATAAAGTTTCCAGGTCTGTATATTTTACATTGTATTCTTGTTCTATTTTTTCATTCTTATTTATGTCGTAACACATTACATTCATAGAAAACCCTTTTGCAATTTTTATTGATTTAGAGCCGATAGAGCCGGTGCCTATTATTCCTATAGTTTTATTATAAAGTTCCATTCCGAAAGTTTCAGGGTACATATCACCCATTTTAAGCTTATTTTCTCCGATACATATTTTTCTTGCCAGATTTAATAACAGACCAAAAGAAAACTCTGCAACCGTATAATCTCCGTATCCGGGGATATTTGCGACAGTTATATTTTTTTGATTGCAATAATCGAGGTCAATATGACTGTAACCGGCAGAACGGGTAAGAATCAATCTAAGATTGCTGAATTTATCCAAAGTTTCTTTTGTCAATCTTGAACCGGTGAAAACAGAAATAATTTCGGCATTTGCTTCGGTATAAGATAATTGAGTTTCCGGAAGCAGTTCTTGTTCTTCAAAATCAAGATTGAATTTGTCATAAAGTTCTTTTTCAAAAAATTCTTGTTCATATTTTTTTGTATCATAAAAGATAATAGTTAACATTTTTTTTGCTCCGTTTTCAATTAATGTATAAAGGAATAAAAAAAATTTTATCAGTCACTACGATAATATCTTGGAAGGAATTTAAAAATTATGTAATTTTTCCGCAAACACAAAAGCCGATTGATGTATAATTTTTTTATGGATAATTCATTTAATATATTGCAAGAAACAAAGGAAGGAATAATTTTTTGTGCAAGATTAGTTCCGAATTCATCTTTTAATAAGATAGCAGGTTATACAAACGAGTATGTACGCATAAAGATAAGTGCACCTGCTGTTGAGAATAAGGCAAATAAGGAATTTATTTCTTTTTGTTCAGAATTATTTGATGTTAACAAATCGAAAATAAGTATAGTTTCGGGAGAGAAATCAAAGGTAAAGAAAGTTTTAATAAAGAATGCGGCAATAGAAGATATTACACAAAAACTTATGTTTGTGTTAGACTCAATTCATAAAGATTAAAAAGGGATAAAAAAATGCTGACAACGGTATGGATTATACAAATAATAACGGCTGTTTTATTAATATTATTAGTTTTATTGCATTCTCCGAAAGGCGACGGACTAGGTGCAATCGGCGGTGCTGCTAATTTATTTACATCACAAAAAAGTGCTGAAAAAGGGTTAAATCATTTTACTTATGTTCTTTCAGCAATCTTTCTTGTATGTTCTTTTATTACAGGGTATCATTTATTTCATTAAAAAATTTATGACCTTAAAAACCGGTAGAGCCAAATCCGCCTTCACCTCGTAAAGAACCGGCAAGTTCTGTTGTTACTTCTATCTGTGCTTTTTCTACTTTTGCAATAACCATTTGAGCAATTCTGTCCTCGGGTTTTATTGTATATTCTTCATTTGAAAGGTTAACAAGTCCTACACAGACCTCACCCCTGTAATCGGCATCAACTGTGCCTACTGCATTAATAAGAGTAATACCGTGTTTTACTGATAGTCCTGAACGTGCACGTATTTGTGCTTCATATTCAATCGGGATTTCTATTTTTATGCCTGTTGGAATAAGGACTCTTTCCAATGGTTTTAATGTTATTTCTTTATCTATTGCAGCATATAAATCCATTCCGGAAGAACCCTCGGTTTTATATTCCGGAAGATGTTTATTATGTTCCATTCTGGTTACTTTCATTTTCATATCTATTCTCCTCTTTCTCCGTCATACAGTGAATATAATGCCTGATTATTTGATATTGATAAATTCTTAGATAAATTATATTCTCCTTTCAATATCAAAGAATATTTATGAGTAGGTTTATTA
>JAJQHF010000049.1 GCA_021199975.1 Candidatus Gastranaerophilales bacterium | reverse complement strand
ACTTTAAGGTAATACATATCAGACTTTAAGGTGCTATCATTGAGTATTTGGCTTTTTTCGCCTTCAAAACTTTCATTAATACTTTGTAACACAATATTATCAATTTCCTCAGAACCGCTGGAATCTGAAATAATAACTTTTTGAAGATTTCCATTATTATCAACCGCAAATTTAGCTGCAACCGAATTTTTTGGAGGTGTATCAGAAACATTCATGATATTATTTCTTAGATTTTGTTTTAAAGTATTATCCAAATTTTGTAAATAATTCTTAAAAGTTTTATCACTGAATAATTCAGATGTACAGAACCAATTTAATCCTCTTAAAGAAACACTGCTGCCTTGAGAGAAAGCATTTGCAAGCACCTGATTAACATCACCATTGCCTTCATTATTATTGTTTTCGGAGGCTATTAAATCTCCTTCTGTTAAGGGAGGCAGCACATTGTCTTCAGGCGGATTATTTTCTTCCGGATTAGCAGACTGCTGTGAATTATCATTATCGTTATTATTATTTTCTCCTTCATTTTGGTTTTCATTTTCCTCCGGCATCTCCTCAAACATGTCATTTGTTTGCTGAATAGAGGGTATCTCCGCAGAAGTATTTTTATTCTGAATATCAGCAGCAGTACTTGAAGTTTTGTTGTTTTTTATTAAGAAAAATGAACCTGCTCCGGCTAGCCCTAAAATTATAACTAAGAAAAGAATAATTAAAGGAGCTTTTGATTTATTGGAATTTTCTTTAGGCAGTACATCTTCAATATCATAATCATCATATTCTCCGCTTTCGTACTCTTCTGTTTCTTCCTCGGTTTCCTCGTCCGTTTCCTGCTCCACGGCTTCCGATTCATCATTAAATTCTTCAGAAGTATCTTCTTTGTTATCTATTTCAGATACTTCCCCGCTTGTATATTCTTCATCATCTTCTTCTAATTCAATATCTTTAATATTGGGAACAGATGTTTCTTTGGCTTCTTTTAGTTCTTCTTCATAAGGATGTACTGTTTGATTATCAGTATTTTCTTCTTCTAAAATAATATCATCTTCGGTTTTCGGTGTAATTTCTTCAGACTCGATATCAAGATTTTTATCAATATTTTCAGATTCTGTTTCCGTATCGGGCAGAATTTCTAAGTCTTTTTTATCTTCAAGCAGTTCTTCTTCCGAAATACCTTCTTCTTGAAGTGAAATATCCTCTTCTTCTATGTTTTCTATATTAGTTTCAGGATATAAGTCTTCTTCTTCGGAAACTTCTTCTTTAATATCTAATTCCTCATCATCAATAGGTATTATTTCAGAATTAATATCCTCTTCTGTATTATTATTTTGGTCTACATTTGTAATGTAAGAATATATTGGTTCTCCATATTCATCATAATCAATAATTACTTTTTGGATATTATTTTCACTACTGTTTGAAGGTGTTTCTTCTTCGATAATTACCGGTTTTTCGTCAATATTTTCATTTAGTTCTTCTATAGTTCTCTGTCCTATAATTTCAAATCCGTCATCTTTTAATACATTAGATTCATCTTCATCAGTTATTATTTGAAGGTCGCTCTCTTCTGGAAGAAGCATCTCAGGAAGATTTTCCTCCTGTTTATCTTCGTTAATAATTTCAATATCTTCATTTATTTCTTTAATAGTATCAGGCTGAACAGATATATCCTCTAAGGATGTTTCTATGGGTTTTTCTTCAGGAGTGTCTGTTTTAGTAAATTCTTCGTCATTGAATAACTCATCTAAAATATCAGAAACCGTTTCTTCTGTTTCATCATCAAGAACAGACTCCTCCGCATTTTTATCATCACCTATGTATACAGTTTCCTCTTTTCCTTCATATTCTTTATCTTCCGCTTTTTGCGCTCCAATAAAACCTAAAGTTTGATCATCTAAAATTTCAGGATATTTTGAAGCATTTTCGCTTACCATTTCAAAGCCCGTAAAACAGCAAAATTCGGTTCTGCATTCTCTGCATTCAAACACGTGTTTAAGAATTTCATTTTTTGTGTTAGTGTCTATTTCATTATCCATTATTCCCAAATAAGATTCTCTGAATAATGTGTGGCTTCTTTCCGGCAAAACAGTTTCTTTTTCATCTTTTATTTTTTCAAGAAATTCTTCATAGCTTATTAAAGACTTAAACGCAATGCTAAAATAATGATAATCATATCCTTCCGCTTTCACTGATGAAGTATCTGCAATACCTACTAATTGCGCATTTTTAATTTCGGAGTCTACTTTTATTACAACATAATAATCCGGAACAATATTGCTGTCATAGTGGATTTTAGGAACTAAAACAGCGTCGCCTCCCGTTACAACTCTTATATCAAGATGCCAATTATTTACATATAAATCTGATATTTCATACTGTTCATTTATAATCGGGTTACGAAATAAAGTCATTGATTTTTGTATTTTATTGGGAGTTTTTTCAAGCAGTGTAACAAAAGCAAATAATGCAGAAATTGAAGCATAAGCTCTTTTTCTTTGAAATTCGTCCGATAACAATGATGAATAAATTCGTGCATAACTGTGCGCTTTTTCATCAATAATCAATTCAATTGTATCCGTATTGCTCATTTTATTCTCTCCCAAAACATTCCTATACAATAAGATGGCAATAATAAAAAAAATATTCCAAAATTATATAACTTTTTTTTAAAGCATAAATATGGTATAATAATAATGGTCTTTATGTGGAAAATAAGCAGAATACATGTAACTTTTTGTAAAGAATATTTTAAGAAAAAACAATTTTTACTTTTTACGAGTTTTATAAATTTGCCAATGTGAAGGAGGTAATTATGAATATTAGTCCGGTAAGTTTTGCCAGTACAGCAGCATCATCAAGTTTTCAAGAAAAAATCAGCAGACCCCAATCGTTTACAAGACCGGCTGAAAATCCATCAGCAGCATCGGGCTTAGGGAAAGAGAGCAAAGGGAAAAAACACCCCGTAAGAAAAGCCGCAAGGGTTATAATTGCATTAGGTGCAGTGGCGGCAGGTCTTGCTTATGCAGCAAAAACAGGTAAATTGGCTGCAGGAGAAAATGAAACCATAAATAGAATCAAAAAACCGTTAGAAAAAGCAGGTAGTTATATATATGACAAAGCTAAGACCGTAATATCAAAAATCCCGCAAAAAGCTCCTGTTGAATAAATCAAATTTTAACCGATAAAAAATGAGCATTATGCCGCCTAGACTCCCTCCATAGTTAAAATGCGGCACAAATTAGATTCTTATAGCCGGAAAATCTAAAAATAATTATCTTAAAGAGGAACTCCTGCAGGAGTTCCTCTTAGGTTTTTAATCAAGTGTCAGATTGTAACAAAATTTGAATTCCTTTTGCATGACATAATGTTTGTAATAAAATTATATTGTAATTTTTTATTTACAATTCGCAAAAAAATAGCAAAAAATTTTATTTTGGTATTTTATGCCGACAGAAGTATTAGTTTTAGGAGCAAAAAAATGGCAATCAGAAGAGTAGATGCAGCACAATCATATAATCCTGTAAGAAAAGCAGGAAAAACAGCAGCTAAGTTAACAACAGCCGCAGCCGCAACAGGTGCTGTATTATATATGGCAAAAACAGGTAAATTAAATCCGAAAGAAGGAGGAAATAAGGTTTTAGAAGGTTTAAAAGCCGGATTAAAAAAACCTGCCGATTTCATTCTCAATAAAGGTGCAAAGTTAAAAGATAATGCAAAAAACAATCCTAAAATATCTACCATAACTGATAAAATTAGTGGATTTGGAGAAAAAGTTGCTGATTTCGCAGAAGGAATAGTTAATAAAGCAAAATTTAACCCTGATAAAGCAAAAGCAAGCGAAAAAGCCGCTGAAACATTTAATAATTTTGTAAAATAATTATTAAAAATTTTCAAATGTTCTAGCAATCGAAAATCACAATAACAAATTAAACTTAATAAATTAAAAGAGGAGGATTTTTTATCCATCCTCTTTTTAACTGCAAATTTTAAATGAACCTAAAACTCTTATAAAATCCACATAAATCATTAGTTCTTCCAAGGCGGTTCTTATTCTAAAATCCTCTCTCATTCCGTCTAATTCCATAAAAAAAAGATATTCTCCAAGCTTTTTTTTAGATGGTCGAGAATCAAGATATGTTAAATTAATATTATGCTTTGAAAAAATTTCCAGTACACTGCATAATGCTCCGGGATGATTTTTTGTGGAAAGAGTTATTGCAGTTTTGCCTTCGGTATCAGAGGATAAAGAATTTCTTCCGAGTATATAAAATCTTGTTTTATTATCTTTTTCATCATTAATATCAGTTTCTAATATATTTAAATTAAATAATTGCGCACAAGTTTCATTTGCAATAGCTGCTATATTTTCATCATCACTTAATGAAACTTTCTGTGCGGCATAACTTGTAGATGAAACTTCTTTTAATTCAGCATTATTATAATTTTTATATAAATAATTACTGCATTGAGCAAGCGCTTGAGGGTGTGAAATAATTTTTGTTATCTTATTTTTATCTTTTGATTTAGAAATAAGCATATGCTTTATGGGAAGTGTTATTTCTCCTAAAATTTGCAAAGTTGTATCATTATATTTTAACAGATTATCTATTGTTTCTCTTACAATACCTTCTATGGAATTTTCAATTGGAAGGACACAGAAAGAAGAATAATCTTTTTTTAAAGCTTCAAGGGCTGATTTTATTGTTTTCTGTGCGACTGTATTCTTTGCACTGATATTACAGCAGGACAAGAATTTAAGCATTGCATTATAAGCATTAGAGCCGTCAGGACCTAAATAGTATATATTCTCAACAAAATTTTCCTGCATTTGCTAAACCTTTAATTATTATATAAAATTATTTTACACAAAAAATTAAAAAAAGGATTATAAAATGTCAAAAATAAACTTCGGAACTGATGGATGGCGTGCAATTTTAGACAAAGATTTTACTTTTGAAAATACAGATAAAGTTATAAATGCAATAGCCTTATATATTTATAAAAAATCAAATTACGAAAAAAAAATTATTATAGGCTATGACCCGAGAAATAAAGCTGATGAATTTGCTCAATACAGTGCTGAAAAGCTGGCAGAATTTGGTTTTGATGTAGAACTGAGTTCAAATATTATTGCCACTCCGATTTTGGCATATACCGCATTAAAAAAACAAGCATATGCAATAATGTTTACCGCATCACATAATCCGCCCGAGTATTTAGGAATTAAATTTATACCGCCCTACGGCGGGCCTGCTGAAGACTATATGATAAAAGAAATTGTTGAAAAACTTGAAGATAAATTTTCAAAAAAGAGAGAACAAAAAAAATATCATAAAGTTTTTTTTGGTGAAGAATATATAAACCAAATAGAACAAATTATAGACACAGAAAAAATAAAAAACAGCAAAATACAAATAAACTATGACGGACACCACGGTGCGGCGGCGCATACATTTAAAAATATTTTAAAAAAACATGAAATCCCGTGTAATTATTTAAATATGGAACGTGATATTAATTTCGGAGGTCACATGCCCGACCCAAAAGAAAAATATTTGCCGGAATTAAAATCATTATGCATAGAAAATGGTTTGATAGGGCTAAGCAATGACGGAGACGGCGACAGATTCGGTGTTTTTGATGAAAATGGCTGTTTTATAAGTCCTAATGATATTATTGCAATGCTTTTAAAACATCTTGTTAAAAATAAAAATTATACCGGAAAATTGGCAAAAACGGCAGGCGCAAGTTCTATGTTAGATTTATATGCTCAAAAAAACAATATTGAAGTAATTGAAACACCGGTTGGCTTTAAATGGCTCGGCAAAGCAATGAGAACCCAAGATGTAATAATTGCGGGCGAAGAATCGGGAGGATTAAGCATAAAAGGTCATATCCCCGAAAAAGACGGCATTATTGCCAATTTATTGATTATGGAAATGCTGGCTTATTCAAATAAAAAATTGTACGAAATGTATGATGAATTTTTAAAAGAATTAAATCGAAAATTTATTAATGAAAGAGTAGATTTACAGCTTAATTCAAGTGAAGCTCAAGATAAAATAATTAATCAGTTTATAAATTTTGATAAGATAGGCAAATATAAAATAGTCAGAACGAGTACACTTGACGGGTTAAAATTATATTTGGAAGAAGGAAGTAATATTTTAATAAGAAAAAGCGGTACAGAACCGCTTTTAAGAATATATTTTGAATCGGACAAGGAAGAAAAAATAAAAGAGTTAATATATCTTGTTAAACAATCGTGTTAAAAATGAATAAATCATTGTAGCTTAAACTATTATTGTTGTTTTTAAAAAATAAATTTTCATTAATTCTTTTATCAAAATAATTATTAATGATTTGAATATATTTTGAGCCTTCTATAGACATCGAGAAGTCAGCATTGGAAAGCGGTACCGGATTAGATTTATTTTGGATAATTTGATTTTGTTCCAAATCCTTAATTGAACATGCAAATCCCGTAAAACAATCCGCAAAAGCACACAAAGAACCATTCAAAATAATGACTGATAATATAAACGTAATTAAATTTTTTTTCATATTCCACTCCTTCACATAATAAGAATAGCCGCCTATATATATTTTGAAGGATAATGTAAAGATTTACATTGCACTATATAATTA
>JAJQHF010000041.1 GCA_021199975.1 Candidatus Gastranaerophilales bacterium | reverse complement strand
TTTATGTCCTTTCTATTTGTTATTCTTATGTCCGTTAAATAGTTTTGAAAATATTTTTTGTTTTTTTTCATGCATTGAAGTATCTTGTCCTTTTTTATTTACGGATTCTAAAGATAACTTCGTGGTTTGCCAATTTCCATTTTTATCACTACGTGAAGTTATAAATACAGCATCACAATCTCCACTTGCGAACTGAGGTAATATATCCTCAAGTGTTTTATTTAAGTGTTTATCATACTCTTCATTAAAATCTTGTTCTTGCCGGCTTTCTTTCAGCTTATGTTGTTTTGGCACATTTCTAAATGTACAAACCTGTGATACATTCATTTATACCTCATCTTTCTTTTAGTAACCGTTATTTAACCATGGACGCTCTCTGAATTTAGCCCCCAAATTTTTTGTTATTTCAATACACTCTTGTTTATTAACTTTGTAATCTTTATACCCTGTTACTATAGTTGCTGTTGTATCAAAACCTTCTTTAGCAGCTTCCCTGATAAAGTCTTTTACTGCTTCATAAGCTCCTTTTACGGAGGGATTTGAAAGATCGTTGTAAACTTTTTCATTTTCTCCATTTAAACTTATTGAAAATTTATCTATTAATCCTTTTAATTCGGGGAGAACATTTCTTTTATATATTAAATTGGCATGCCCGTTTGTATTTATTCTTAATGTGGTATTCGGGTATGTTTCTTTGATATACTTAGCGGTTTCTTTGATAACATCAAGCTTTAGCATTGGTTCGCCGTAGCCGCAAAAAACAATTTCAGAGGATAATTTATCCTTCATTGCTTCAAGCTGGTTTATAACATCGGATGCTTTAACGTTTTCATTTTTTAAAAACAAATTTGCGCCGACAACATCTTCTTTTATACTGCGGATACAGAACACACAATTATTTGTACAGCTGTTTGTTAAGTTGATATAAATTTTTCCGTCTAAAAGATATACTAAATTATAATCCGTCATTTTCATCCGCCTGCAATTAAATTTTTACACAAAAGCGGTGTAATAACAAGTAATTTTTGATTTTTATTTTTTTATTAAATTTTAGCCCAAAATTGTGTTTTATGATATAAAAAAAATATGATTGAGATTTTAATTTTATACATTATTCATAAAAGAGAAAAAACTCTTTATGCAATTAGAAAAGAAATTATTGAAGTGTTCGGTACGTTTACAAAACCGAGTATCGGTACAATTTATCCTGCTTTGCAGCGTCTTTTAAAAGAAAAAGCGGTTACAGTTACAGATAGAATTTCGGAAGGCGGAAAGAAGTCTTCATATTTTTCCATAACAAAAAGAGGATTTGAATATTTTAAGGAACTTTTCTTTAATTCTGCAAGTGATAATCCGTCTTTATTTTATACCCAGCTTCAAGCAAGGTTCGGAACAATGGGGCTGCTAAAAGTTGAAGACAGAAAAGAGTTCTTAAAAGAATTTTCGAGAAAAATAGATATTTATCAATTTGAACTTGAAAATAAACTTAAAGATGAGTTTTTAGATTTAGACTATTATCAACGGGAACTTTTAAATAGAACATTATCGGAATTAAACTCATTGAAAGACTATATTAAGTATATAAAAACAGATATTGTATAATAAAATATATTTCAGAGCTAAGTGTTAAAATTGCATTTTGAGCTGGTTTATTACCTATTTTACATTGTTAATTTTTGTAAAATTTATATAAAAAAGACTAAAATTTCCTCCTCTCGATGCCGATAAATATATTAAGCAAGCTAAAAAGGAGTTTTTCAAATGACAGGTTCGGCATACGGAGATTATAATAGAAATGTAACTCTAAATCCTATTTCTACCGGTTCGTCCGGAAGAAACGTTAAAGAACTTGAAGAAGAAGAACAATCTCTTTTTTTGCAAACGACTTTTTTGGAACAGGAAGAAAGTTATTCTAATATAGAAAACGATTTTATTGAATCAAGTTCTGCCCGTATTGAACAATTAAACAGCCAAAAGACCGATATAATGTCTGATATATCAACTATGCAGACTGATGTTAATGATTTAAGTACATCAATAAGCGAACAGAATCAAACAATAAGTACAATTTCACAAAATTTAAATTCTTTAACGGCACCTAATAAAAATGATTATGCTGTAACAAATGAAGAAAACGGTGAGACAACATATCCCGGCTACGTAGCTGCGTTAGCTGAATATAATGAGCAATTAGCCCAATTAGAGGAGGAACTTTCAACAGCTGAATCCGAACTGGATAGCTTAACAACGGATTTAGAAACCGCACAAACAAATTTAGAAAGTTTATCTGACACTTTAAATGAAGTTACTCAAGAATTACAAGAATTACAAGACCTTAAGAGTGAAGAAAACAACAATAAAAATGATAATACTTCAAAGGATGATGAAGTACAGGCAGAAATTGCTGCATTACAAGAACAATTGAGTACTGTTCAAACCGAACTTGCAGCAGCTAAAGAAGCAGAAGCTGCAGCACAGGCAAAAGCCGAAGAATCTAAGACTCCTGAAGGTGACAGCAACTTGCTTGACTCTACTTCCGGACTGATGAATACAGAGTATTCATTAAACAACTTGGATTTAAGCAGCTTTGATAATAACTCTGAGGAAGAAACGAAAACAGTTTCGCTTGATGATATAACAGAACTTGCAAATAACGCAAGAACATTAATAAATTCATCGTCTTATGATGATGAATCATATCAAAATGCTTTAAGCAATGTACTGGATACGATTGATACAGTTAATAACAGTATATATGATACAGATGATGAATATACTAAAAATTATATTAATCTTGTAAATGATTTGGATGAGTTAATTACAGAAAGAGAATCACCTGATATAGTAGAATCCGGCAATTCAGAAGAAGCAGAGGATACGACAGATACTGATGAATCTTCAGAGAAAAGAACAGAAGAAGAAATTGAAGATGATATTCAGTCTGAAATTACCGAAATGTACAAATCAATACTTAATTTGGATGATTCTGATTCCTCAGATGTAATATCAAATGCTATTGCCTTAGCTTATTCATTAGTTGGAACAGAAGAAGCAAACGGCAATAATGATGGTGCGGATGTCGCAAAAATTATTGAGGCTTGTGGTGGTACACCTGGAGATGAAAGTACAGAAGGAGATGCCTGGTGTGTATTCTTCACTAACTATTTATACGGTGTAGGGCAAATGATGACATCAGATGAGTTAGCTGAAAGAGAATTATTTGATACTTCATTGAGTTCCTGTAATGTTGCTGCATTAAAAGAAGAAGCTATTGAAAAGGGATATTTTAAAGATAAGGATGACGTTGATTCGGAAACAGGTGAAACATATGAACCTGCGGCAGGAGATATAATTGTTTTAAATGAAAATAATGCAAGTCATGTTGGCTTAGTTGTATATTCAGATGATAATTATGTATATACAATAGAAGGAAATGCTGATGACAAAGTAAGAATGAAAAAATATGATAAAACATGCACTGAAAGTAATAAATATGAGGATGTTACAGGTTATATTTCAATGAGTGAAATATATGGAGGCAATACCTCATCTGTAAATTTAAATTATATAAATGAAGAAGATTTTGAACTTGCAGTTAAAGGCGAAGATACTAGATAAAAATGGCTTCGCCGACGAATACCGGCTTATGCCAGCTTCTATTTATCATATAATTTTTCTTAGAAAAAATAATAAAAAATACCTCTTTTCTGATTACAAGATATATTCTCATTTTTATGTTTAGATTATAATTTAACTGTAAGCAGCAGGAGATGTAAACGTGTTAAAAGAAAAATATTTTCCTCAAGAAATAGAGAAAAAATGGCAGAAACATTGGGATGAAACAAAATTAAACAAAGTTTATAACGATAAAAATAAAGAAAAGTATTATGTACTTTCAATGCTTCCATACCCTTCGGGAAAACTTCATATGGGGCATGTGAGAAATTATACAATTTCTGATGTAATTGCACGATATAAAAGAATGAACGGTTTTAATGTTCTTCATCCTATGGGTTGGGATAGTTTCGGGCTTCCTGCAGAGAATGCGGCTATTCAGCACGGTGCAAATCCAAAAAAATGGACACTTGATAATATTGCATACATGAAACAGCAGTTAAAGGCATTAGGACTGATGATTGATTGGGATAGAGAGGTTACAACATGCCTTCCTGATTACTACAGATGGACTCAATACTTTTTTGTAAAAATGTTCAAAAAAGGGCTGGCTTATAAAAAAGAGGCTGCTGTTAATTGGTGTAACAATTGTTCTACGGTTTTGGCTAATGAACAGGTAATAGACGGAAAATGCTGGAGATGTGACGGACAGGTAGAAAAGAAGTATTTATCACAATGGTTTTTGAAAATTACCGATTACGCTCAAGAATTACTTGATGATATTGATAAACTAAAAGGCTGGCCGGACAGCGTAAAAACTATGCAGAAAAATTGGATTGACCGTTCTCAGGGTGCAATTTTAAGATTTAAAGTTAAAGAAATTGAAGGGCTTGAAGTTCCCGTTTACACTACAAGACCTGATACCGCCTACGGTATTACATATTTGGTTGTCGCACCGGAGTACAAAGATATCGAGAAATTAACAACACCTGAAAACAAAAAATCCGTTGATGAATACAGACAAAATGCAAGAAAAATGTCTGAAATAGAAAGGCTCTCAACAGAAAGAATTAAAACCGGTGTTCCTTTGGGTACACACTTAATAAATCCTTTAAACGGAGAAGAATTTCCGATATGGACAGCGGATTATGCTTTGGCGGAGTACGGAACAGGTGCTGTTATGGCGGTTCCCGCACACGACGAAAGAGATTTTGCATTTGCAAAAAAATATAATCTGCCAATTAAAATAGTAATTCAAAATCCCGAAAATCCTTTAACAGAGCTTACAGAAGCATATACAGAAAAAGGTATTTTGATTAACTCACTTGATTGTGACGGGATTGAAAATGAAAAGGCAAAACAAATAATAATTGATAAAGCCGTAAAAGGCTGTTTTGGCGAAGCTAAAATTCAATACAGACTCCGTGATTGGTTAATTTCAAGACAAAGATACTGGGGAACTCCTATTCCTATTGTGTATTGTCCGAAATGCGGAGCTGTTCCGGTTAAAGAAGAGGATTTACCTGTACTTTTACCAGATGATGTTGATTTTTCAGTAAAAGGAATGTCGCCCGTTGCCACCTCCGAAACATTTAAACATACGAAATGCCCGATATGCGGAGCAGATGCAGAAAGAGAAACCGATACAATGGATACATTTATGTGTTCAAATTGGTATTTCTACCGTTATACCGATGCAAGAAACGATAAAGCTCCGTTTGATAAAGATATTCTTCACTATTGGGCTCCGATTGACCAGTATGTAGGAGGAATAGAACATGCTATACTTCATTTACTGTATTCAAGGTTCTTCACTAAAGCGTTGAGGGATTTAGGTATTATAAATATTGATGAACCTTTTAAAAACCTTTTAACTCAAGGCATGGTTTTAAAAGACGGTTCTAAAATGTCCAAATCAAAAGGTAATACGGTAGACCCTGATGAAATATTCCAAAACTACGGCGCAGATACGGCAAGATTGTTTATTCTTTCCGATTCTCCTCCGAACAGGGATTTTGACTGGTCTGATGCAGGTGTTGAAGGCTGTTATAAATTCTTAAACAGATTATGGAAAATATATGCTAATTGGCAAAAAGATATAGTTCTTGACTATAAGCTGCCTGATGTTTCTTCTTTAAGCAAGGAGAATAACAACCTTGTAAGAGAAGTACACATGATGATTAAAAAAGTATCACAGGATATTGCAAATGAATTCCAATTTAATACCGTAATTTCAAAATATAGAGAATTTACTAATGTTTTGTATGATTATCTGAACACTAAAAAAGAATTTACGGAAGAAGATAAAATGGTATTCAGTTATGCTGTAATAACGTTTTTGAAATTGTTTGCACCTGTTTTGCCTCATTTTGCAGAAGAAATTTATGAGGGATTAGGCGGAAACGACTCTGTTCATAAGCTTGAGTGGCCGAAGTATGATGAAGCGCTTGCAAAAACGAGTACAATTACCCTTGTCGCCCAAATTAACGGCAAAGTTAAAGATAAAATCGAAGTCGATGCGGAACTATCTAAAGAAGAATTAGAAAAAATTGCATTGAACAGCAGTAAAATTAAAGAATTAACTAATGGTAAACAAATTGCAAAAGTAATTGTTGTTCCTGGTAAATTAGTTAATATAGTTGTGAAATAAAAAGTCTGAGAAAAAATTCACGGGTTCCGCCGAAGTTGTTACAAAGCGAAGCAACGCAGTGTAAACGAGGATGATTTACAAAATGAACAAGTTGAGAGCTATGGCGAAACTTGTGAACTTATGTGCAACAGCTGAGCCTGTATCCGTCGGCAAAACTGTTAGGTGGCTACTGGTGTTGTGTGGGGAGCGAAATACGGTACAACCGGCGGCAGAATGCAGCACTCGATTAGATAAAACAAACAGCCATAATGCGATACCGAATTTGATATTTTATTTTGCTTTTATGAATATATCTCCGTACCAGGTTTTATATTCATATATTATATCCAAATTTTCTTTTATATATTCATAAAGTTCATTTTGGAACATAACTCTGTTATCATGAAAAATAGAGATATCTTTTGCAAGAAATATGTAATAAATA
>JAJQHF010000054.1 GCA_021199975.1 Candidatus Gastranaerophilales bacterium | reverse complement strand
CAATAAAAATGGATATTAATAAATATGATAACAAAGAAATTATTGGTATTGAGGTACTTCCCATATTTTTAAACGATGATGTAGAATTTAATGCTAAAGTTTATAATACATATAAAAAGGATCTTATAAAACAAGGAAATGCCATTCCGATTGTATATGATATACGGAATATAAAATATAATGAAGATTTTAATAAAAAAAAGATGATAGGGATTTTATATAAAGCCTATAATTATGTCCAAAGATTATATTCTTGTGAAAATAATTTATTTATACCCACAGATGATAATATTAATATAGTAGTCAATAATGATAAGTTGTTGTTTAAAATAAAGAATAATATCATTGGCTATTTGCAATATTGGTATAATAATTATACATCATATACATACTTAAATACTATACCTTGTTCTGGTGTTATAGTGTATCTTTCAGAAAATTATATAAAAGATTTAAATTTAAATAAAAATTTATACATTGTTTGCAATTATAAAAAATTTGTTTCAGAAAATATGCAACCATTTACAAATCCAGTCAATGAATATAAGAAACTTGAAATATATAAAATTTAAAATTAAATACAACAATAATTTACATCTAAAATATGAATAACATACCTTTCAAAATCCTTATTGTATCTTTCCCCTGTAATAAGTTTTGAAATATAGCTTTCAGTTAAGTTTAGTCTTTTTGCGAGTATTTTTTGCGGTATATTTTGTTGGAGCATTTTGAATCTAATCATTCTTTCTCGACGATACAGAAAATGGCTTCCGCCATCTTTCATATTATTAGGACTTTTTGACATTTTTTGCTCAAGCAGTTCAATCTGTTTTCGTAATTCTTTTTTCATTTAAACTCCTTTTTGGGTAAATAATTGGGGTACACACATTTTAACTCATTTTACGGAAACATCAAGTCTAGAGATACTTTTTAGACCATGTGTCCGAATGATACAAAACGACTCGAAAACAGTTCCAATTTTCCGAGTTTAGAGTAATGAATGTTAGTATGATGAACGAAGAAAAATACATTACAATTAAAGAATTAGCTGAACTCAAAGGTGTTAGCACAAGAGCAATAAGGCTTTCTAAGAGTAAATATATTACTCGAGAAATAACCGTAAAAGGCGGGAAAAGTTTTGAGATTTTGTTATCAAGCATTGAACCGGAGTTACAAGAAAAATATTATTCAGAGTTAACAAAAATCATTGATACTAAAAAACTTTTGCCTGCGCCACTTGATTTTCATAAACCCGACAAAGCAAAAATTATTGCACTTGCCAGATTAGATTTATTAAACCTTTGGAAAAAGGAACGCAAAAATCAATCAAATAAAACTAAGTTTGATAATGATTTTTTAAGCACATATAATACACAAGTTTTGTATCCCGAAATTTATGCAAAACTTGGTAAGGTTTCAATCGGTACACTTCAAAGATGGAAACGGATTTTAGGAAATAGCAATAATTATGAACTTTTGATTCCTAATTATCATTATGAAGATTATTCAAGAACTTGTCTTACAGAATACGAAAAACAAATATTTTTAAAATTACTTTTACATCCGAATAAATTCAGTATTGGAAAAGCGATATCTTTAACTCGATATGTTTTGAAAACTCAAGGGGCTGAATATATTCCTGCACCATCCACATTCAGAAGATTTGCTAATTGGTATAAGGCAAATTACTTTGACAAATGGACACTTTTAAGAGATGGTGAAAAAGCCTTAAAAGAACAGGTTATTCCTCATATTAAAAGAGATGTTTTCAAGATTGAAGTCGGTGAAGTTTTAGTTGCTGACGGTAAACGACTGAATTTTCAAGTAATTAACCCATTTACAGGTAAACCTTGTCGAGCAACTTTAATAGGATTTTTAGATTGGAAATCAACCGCACTTGTGGGCTATGAAATAATGCTGGAAGAAAATACACAAAATATAGCATCAGCACTACGCAATGCAATATTAAATTTAGGTAAAATCCCAAAATTTGTTTATCTTGATAACGGCAGAGCTTTTAGAGGTAAATACTTTATGGGTAGTACGAAATTTGATGAGATAGGGCTAAATGGAATTTATGAAAAATTAGGAATAACAACAGTTTTTACAAATCCATATAATGCAAGAGCAAAGGTAATTGAAAGATTTTTCTTGGAAATGCAAGAAAGTTTTGAAAAACTGTTGCCAAGTTATATAGGAACAAGCATAGAGAAGAAACCGGCAAGATTAAAAAGAAATGAGAAATTTCACAAAGAAGTTCATCAAAATTTCATACCAACTATTCAACAGACAGTACAAATGATAAACAGTTGGCTTGAATATAAAAATTCTTTGCCTTGTCCAAATAATAAATCAAAAACTATTCAGGAAATGTTTGATAGTATTGAACGGCAGGAAATAAACCCAAGAGAATTAGATGATTTAATGTTAGCGCAAGAAATTAAAACTATTACAAGTCAAGGGATAAGGTTTTTAAAATCGGATTATTACAATGATACTCTTTATGGTTTGAGACAGAAAGCAATAATAAAATACAGTCTTTTTGATTTAAGTTATATCAATGTTTATACGACAAGTGGCAAATTTTTATGCAAAGCTGAGCGTATAACCTTAACCCATCCACTTGTTCATTATACAGGTGAAATCAAGGATATTGAAGATTATAAGCATAAAATTAAAAAACAAAAACAGCTCAAGAATAAAACAATAAGGGCTTGTAAAAAGATTTTAAATGTTGAAGATTTGGGAATTCTTGAATGTCATATTGAAGATAAAGAAGATCATTTCAATCTGCCAATTATTCCCAAAATTGAAATTAAAAAAGAAAAACCTGAAAAATATAATCCCGCAGTTAAACCATTATTTAAGACTAGCAGAGAAAGATATGAATGCCTGATGGAGCACGGTTGTACTTGTAATGACGATAGAATCTGGCTTACCGCTTACAAAGAATCAAAGGAGTTTAAAGATTATGAAACCCAAATTCGTATTAACTAAAAATGTAAAAGGATTTATTAATCTTATTTATAACTTAAAGAATAAACCTAATAATATTTCAAAAATCGGACTGGTTTATGGTAATGCAGGACTTGGGAAAACTAAAACGGCAATTTATTTATCTGTTCAATTCGATACAATTTATATTCGAGCAACAAATAAAATGACAACAAAATGGTTGTTAGAAGAAATTGAAAAGAGCTTGAGGAAATTCCACGATTTTATACTTCAGACATTTTCAGGCAATGTGTTAATGCACTAAAAAATAATCCGCAAATGATTATAGTTGATGAGGTTGATTACTTACTTGCAGATTTTAGAGCAATAGAAACTTTGAGAGATTTGCATGATGAAACCGGAGTCCCGATAATTTTAGTTGGGATGCAGCTTACAAGGCACAAACTCAAAAAGCATACGCATTTATTTGACAGGATTTCAGAGATTTATAATTTTACAGAGTTTGAGTATTCAGATATTAAGCAGATTGCAGAGGAAATTTCAGAGGTTGATATTACAAAAGAAGCTGTTCAAATTATTCATAATAAGGTAAAAAGTTTTAGAAAGATTGTAGCGATGATTGATATTTTTGAAAAAGTTGCACAAGCAAACGAACTGACGCAAATTGATGAAAAAATAGCACGGAAGGTGTTAGGTGGATAAAATTCTCAAAGTTGCTAAAAGATTGAAAACATTTACTCTCGAAGATATTGTTATGTTTTGCGACATTGATGCAAATTCCGGCAGAGAATTTTTATGGCAATTCGAAAATATAAATCTGATTGGAGATAAGTTTGAATATGTTGAAACTGTAACATTTGAGGACAAATTTAAAATTATTGATAAGAATGTTCCAATCAAAAATTCAGATATTACAGTGGTTGAGGCGTGTGTGGAGTTTTTAAAAATTAAATATGAAACACTTAAACCAATGTCCTATCAAACTTATAAGACTTTTATTTATGCTCAAATTATTCCATATTTTAAAACATTTCATCTGAAAGATTTAACCGTTCAAGATATTCGGAATTTTAAAAAATATATGCAAGAAAACAGAGTATCTGAACGAAGAATTAAGAATATTTTGTGCCTGTTAAATCAAATTATTAAATACTTTCAAGACAAAGGTTATATTGATAAAACTTGCACCTTTGAAGTCAAACGAGTTTCAAATATACCAAAAAGACAAATCAAAATACTAACATCCGAACAGCTTGCTCAACTTTTCAGAATAACAAACAAAAAATATCCCTACCTAACACCAATTATTCAAAATATGATTACATTAAAACAGCCTTTAAACACCATTTTGACAGGCAATGAACAACAGAAAAAATTACTAAAACGCAAAATAAGGAAAGATTTTTATAAAGTAAAACAACAACTTGGACTTACAAATTATATGTTTGACGATCTAAGGTTTTGCCAGAAATGTGATAATTGAACTTAAAAGTCGTGTAAAAAATGTGCAAAATTTTATTAAAAGTTGTGTAAAAAATGTGATAATTATGATATAATAAATCTATAAAATGAGGGTTAGAGCATGGAACGATACGCAATAAACCAACTAATTGCGTGGAAAAACAAGAAAAATCATAAACCTTTAGTTATACAGGGTGCTCGACAAGTTGGAAAAACTTGGTTAATGCAAGAGTTTGGCAAAAAGCATTATAAACAGGTTGCATATATTAACTTTGATATTGATGCGAAAAGCAGAGAAATTTTTGATACAGACTATGATATTGACCGTTTAATTATGGATATTGGTCTAGCAACGAAGATTAAAATTAATTCAGAAAACACATTGATAATTCTTGATGAAATTCAAGAATGTCCAAGAGCCTTAACTTCACTTAAATATTTTAGAGAAAATGCCCCACAATACGATATTATAGTAGCAGGTAGTTTGTTAGGCGTAGCATGTCATGAAGGAACGGGTTTCCCCGTTGGAAAAGTTTCATTTATGAATCTTTATCCTTTAAGTTTTGAAGAATTTTTATTGGCAATGGATGAAGAAAGATTTGTTGAGCTTTTGCGCAAAAGAGATTTTAAAACAATAAAATTATTCAATAATAAATATCAGAAACTTGTAAAACAATATTGTTATGTTGGCGGAATGCCTGAAGTTGTAAAGGATTTTGTCGAGAATAAAGACTTTGAGAGTGTCAGAGAAATACAAAAAGAAATTCTTTCTGCATACGAAGAAGATTTTACAAAACATATACCTGCCAGTATTGTTGCAAAAATTCGACTATTGTGGAAATCTATTCCTGCGCAATTAAGTAAAGAAAATAAAAAATTTATATATGGTGCAGTAAAAGAGGGAGCTCGTGCAAGAGATTTTGAAGCAGCTTTATCTTGGTTAATTAATAGTGGTTTGATTTATAGAGTAAATAAAATTACAAAACCCGATTTACCTATTATGGCATATGAAGATTTTAATGCTTTTAAATTGTTTGTTTTGGATGTTGGCTTATTGGGTGCGATGACTCATTTAGAAGCAGAAACAATTATCAACGGTAATCGTATATTTGAAGAATTTAAGGGAGCTATAGCCGAGCAATATGTTTTACAACAATTTAAGACAATTAAAGATTTACCGGTATTTTATTGGTCAAATGAAACTAACAGGGCTGAAATAGACTTTGTTATTCAAATAAAGTCAGATGTAGTTCCTGTTGAGGTAAAGGCTGAAACAAATTTGCAAGCAAAAAGCTTAAAGGTTTATATGGAAAAATTTAAGCCAAACTATGCTATAAGAACATCTATGGCAGATTATAAAAAAACGGATAATATTATTGACTTGCCGTTATATTGTGTGGAAAATATTTAAATTACAAATTTATATTATGACCAATTCCCTATTAGTATAAACCCTGCATGAAAAAATGGATGATTATAATCAGAAATGTTCATTAATTTTTTTTGTGCATTTTGCAATGCTGTAATTTTATTTTGTGTATCAAGATTTTCAACAAAAAATGACATTAATTTTTCTGTTGTTTGAATATCAACACTCCATAAAGAAGCAATGACGGTCTTAACTCCTGCTTGTAGAAATGCCTGTGCAAAACCAATAATTTCATTGTTATTATCTATTGTTCCAAGAGCACTTTGGCAGGCACTTAGAATAACCATATTGGTGTTTATATTTACAGGTTTGATGTCTTCTATAGTATAATTACCATCAGACAAGGTTATACCTGATTCTAAAGGAAAATTCTTGCTATATTTCCCATGACAAGAAAAGTATGCAATATTTTTATTGTTAATTGTTTCTTTAACTATTTTTTTTGTGGCAGGTGTTCCTATATAGGATACACCTCCTATAAATTTTTCGATATTTGTAGCTTCTTGTTCAACACCTTCGCCAAATCCGTAAATAACATTTTGAGTTGTTGGCATAATATCTTTTTTCCAAATACTTAATAATGAAATTGTTGGTAAATATCCAACCGCAAACTTATTTATTAGTCTTTCGTTGTTTATTGTCAATGAATGTAGTGGAAACCTATTTATCATCCCCGTTGGTATAAAATATATAATATCAGAATTTATAATATTATTTGATATCGGTTCAAGAAGATAGTTTCCCAATTCTAACCAAGATTCACCAATATCAGTTTGTTCCCTGTCTAAAACACTAACAATTTCCTCTTTAAAATATTGATAAAAATTATTTAACATATCTGTTTCTAAATCGATTTTTTTACAAGCAAAGTTATTTTGATTAATGG